>CANFFA010000261.1 GCA_947445425.1 Paludibacteraceae bacterium | reverse complement strand
CCAACACGAAATCCCCAAACGTAATCTTCCTTGGTAGGTCCATCTAATTTTATGGCCAAGATATTCTCAGATAAATTGCATAGCTCAACAAAGATGGATTCCATAAAAACTTTGTCTTCATACACTAAACCAAAATAAGCATCGTCAATAATCACGATGATTTTTTTGCCTTTGTCTGCCAATTTCTTTAATTCAGCAACAATTTCTTTAATTTCTGTAACCAATGGAGTGTATCCTGCAGGATTGTTCGGAAAGTTAAGCAGGGTAATAATTTTTTCACCCTCTATTGCATTCAATTGTTTTACAAAGTCATTGGTGTTAAATCCACCTTTTTCAAATAGTTCAAAAGTAGAAACTTTTGCACCATAACTGTTTTCAAAAATTAGGTTATAGTTTTCCCAATAGTGGTTGGATAATAAAATAGTATCTCCTTCATTGGCAAATAAATATCCAGCCATGCTTAAGCCATGTGTTAATCCATTGGTAGCAATTGGATTACTAATAATAGTGTCTTTTAAGGAAGGATTTTTGCGGTAAATTGATTCCTTCCAAATATTGCGCAATTCAGGTTTACCAAAGCTAGGAGCGTATGGAAAGATATTTGCAGTAGGTAAGTTTAACAAAGCATCAAATTCAGGAAGGTGCATAGAGCTTCCATTGTCCTCTACAGCTTCACCAATGGTGGCATTAATGGCTTTCCCTTTTGCTTGAGCGGCTTGCGCAAGAATACCTAATTTTGGAAAAAAAATGTTTTTCCCACGTTCAGAGAGCATTTCCAGTACTTTTGAATTTGAACTCTCAATTATGTTATTGAGTGACACTGCTTGTAAATCCATTCTTGATATTTTATTATTATTTATTTTTTTGTTAGGTGTAAATTTATCAATACTTATTGCGCTATTTTCAAGCTTTAATGTATAACTTAAAATGCATATTTATACAGTAAGTTTGAAATAGTTTGCAAATATAGCAATTTTAATAGTTATTAAACAGATATACATGCCATTTTGTTGCGACAAAGTAAATATCTATTCACAATTATTATTCTGATCTCGGAATTTAGATATTTCGGTCTATTTATTGCAGATAATAGTAATAGAACTAGAGCTTTGTGGCCGATTAAATCATCCTACTTTTAGCCATTTCAATTTCGTTCTGCAATTAAAATGTTATCTTTGCAGACCATTACATAATTTATTAAACAGATGTTACAAAGATGTCCTTTCAATGTTGATGTTTGTTTCAACAGACCTTTTAAAATAATTACAATTAGATGAGCGCTAACAAAAACACGGCTATACTGTTGATCAATTGCCCTGATAGACAAGGTATTTTGGCAGTGGTAACAGAATTTATTAATCAGCACAAGGGGAATATTCTTTATTTAGATCAATATGTTAATCGCGAAGAGAAGGTATTCTTTATGCGGGTAGAGTGGGAATTGGATGCTTTTCAAATTCCAAAGGATAAAATTGAAGAGTATTTTGAGACTTTGATTGCTGCACGTTTTGAAATGAATTTTCGTCTCTATTTTGCTGATGTTAAGCCACGTATGGCAATTTTTGTATCTAAAATGTCACACTGTTTATATGATTTACTCGCTAGGTATGCTGCGGATGAATGGCAAGTTGAAATTCCATTGATCATTAGTAATCATCCTGATATGGAATCTGTTGCAAAACGCTTTAATATTGAATACCATGTTTTCCCGATAACAAAAGAAAATAAAGCGGAACAAGAAGCGCTTCAAATTGAATTGCTTAAAAAGAATAAAATTACATTTTGCGTTTTAGCACGCTATATGCAGGTTCTTTCAGCAGATTTTATAGCACATTATCCCGATCGAGTTATTAATATTCACCACTCTTTTTTGCCGGCTTTTGCTGGTGCAAAACCCTATCATGCAGCCCATGAGCGCGGGGTGAAAGTAATAGGTGCTACTAGTCATTATGTTACCAGTGATTTAGATGCCGGACCCATTATTGAACAGAGTGTAGCGCACATTTCCCACAAGGATAATGTGGAGGATCTTATTAAAAAAGGTCGAGATTTGGAGAAAATCGTTCTTTCCCATGCTGTTGAAAAACACATTGAGCGAAAGATTTTGGCTTATAAAAATAGAACAGTGGTGTTTTAGTGATTAGTGGTTAGTGTTTAGTGTTTAGTGGTTAATGATTAATGATCAATGATGCGATTAACCACTAATCACTAATCGTTAATCATTTATCACTAATCACTAACCACTAATCTCTAATCATTATTCACTTGAAAAGGCGTTATTTCATATATTTTTCCTACAAAGGAACCGCCTATCACGGTTGGCAGGTTCAACCCAATGGAATATCGGTACAAGAGGTGTTAACAACTGCCATGAGTACAATACTGCGTATTCAAATTGAATTGCTAGGAGCGGGGAGAACTGATGCAGGGGTTCATGCACAATTAATGGTTGCGCATTTTGATTTAGAAAATGATCTGCCCACAAACTTCGATTTAGTTACAAAACTCAACAGTTTTCTACCCAAAGATATCGCTATTTATAAGATAGTGAGGGTGATTCCTGAAGCACATGCTCGATTCGATGCACTTTCCAGACGCTATGAATACCACATTGTTACCAGGAAAAATGTTTTCACCAATGAGCTATCTACCCGCTTGAGTGATCATCTTGATTTTGAGAAGATGAATCGGGCTGCAGATTGCTTGAAAGATTTTAGAGACTTCACCAGCTTTAGTAAAGTACACACAGATGCTTTGACAAATAATTGTGCAATTACTTTTGCGCAATGGGAGCAAAGAGGTGAGGAGTGGGTATTTACCATTCAGGCTGACCGTTTCTTGCGCAATATGGTACGTGCCATTGTAGGTACTTTATTAGAAGTTGGTCGTGGTAAAATGTCCATTGAAGAATTTCAGGCCGTCATTGAAGCCCAAAATCGCTGTTCAGCAGGTACTTCAGTGCCAGCACATGGTTTGTATTTGGTTGATATAGAGTATCCTGATAGGTTATTTATACAGAGCTAGCCACTAATCTCAACATTGTCCACTTCTTAATTGGACATACTTAATTCTTAATTATTATGTGGTTAATTCTAGCCTTGTGTTCTGCCCTTTTTTTAGGGACTTATGATGTTTTCAAAAAAGTTTCATTACAGAATAATGCTGTCATTCCTGTTTTATTCAGCTCTATCCTTTGCTCTTCTGCAATTCTGATTCCTTTCGTATTGATTTCACGCTTTGCGCCCAATTTGATTGAGGGAAGTATTTTTTTTGTTCCACAAGTTGATTTCAGAACGCATCTGTTTCTGATCCTAAAATCATTTATTGTGCTCTCTTCATGGCTGTTTGCTTATTTTGCGATGAAGCACCTTCCACTCTCTTTAGCCTCTCCTATTAAAGCCACACAGCCCATGTGGACTGTTGTTGGTGCATTGCTAATTTTTGGAGAAGAGCTCAATGCTTATCAGGCAGCTGGTGTGGGGATTACTTTACTATCATTTTTTATGTTTTCGGTTGTAGGGAAAAAGGAGGGTATCTCTTTTAAAACTAATAAATGGTTTTGGTTCATTATTATGGCTACGCTTACAGGAGCCATTAGCGCATTGTTAGATAAGTATCTGATGAAACAATTCAATGCTATGGCTGTGCAGACCTATTATACCTTTTATCAAGGGATAATCATGGCACTTATCACTGTTATTCTATGGATGCCCACAAGAGGAAAGACCACTCCTTTTCAATTTAGATGGTCAATAGCTTTTATTTCAATTTTCCTTGTTACTGCTGATTTTATTTATTTTTATGCACTGACTTTGCCGGGATCGCTAATTTCTGTGGTTTCAACCATTAGGAGAGCTGGTGTGATCGTTCCTTTTCTTTACGGTGCTTATATTATGCAGGATAAGAACATCAAATTGAAAATTATTGATCTAATTGGTGTATTATTGGGTATGCTTTTGCTGTTTTTAGGTTCAAAATGAAATTCCAACCACTCAGTCCAAGTTCATGCCGTTGCTTTTTGAGTTGAAAATCTTTAATTATGAGCGTTTTACAATAATCTCGTAAAACATTTAATAAAAAGAAACAAAACAGTTTGATATCTAAATGAAAATTAGTACTTTTGCAAGCCGAAATAGGAATAGAAAAAGTTATAGAAAAAATAAATTAATATATACAGATATGAAAACCGGAATCCATCCAGAAAACTATCGTCCAGTTGCATTTAAAGATATGTCAAACGGCGATACTTTTATTTCTCGTTCAACAGTAAACGCAAAAGAAACTATCGAAATTGAAGGCGTTACTTATCCAGTTGTTAAATTAGATATCTCTAGTTCATCACACCCATTTTACACTGGTAAATCTAACTTGGTAGATACAGCAGGACGTGTTGATAAGTTTATGACTCGTTACGCAAAGCGTATTGAAAGTAAAAAATAAGATTCTACTATACAATTATAAAAAAGCCCTTGGTAATTATT
>CANFFA010000260.1 GCA_947445425.1 Paludibacteraceae bacterium | reverse complement strand
GGACAAACATCGGCACAAGTACCACAATCTGTACAAACGTCAGCATCAATAACATAGATATCACCTTCTGCAATTGCATCTACTGGGCATTCACTGATACATGAACCGCAAGCAATACAATCTTCTGAAATTACGTAAGCCATTTTCTTTATATTTTTTTGTTAATACTAATTAGTACTGCAAAAGTATAACTTTTTCCAAATCAAAAAAAATATTTCCTTGTTATTTTTTTCATAAAATAGATAAATATTACAACTATCTTATTTTCAGACGATTTTAAAGAAAGTCATTTTATGGCTTTATAAAGAATAGAGCAGCTAATGTTTGATAAATCCTATTAACTATATGCCTAATTGCTTACCTACCTAAACCTTATATAGATCTGATTCTAATCTATATGCAAATACTGAAAGTCTTCTAACAGCTTACACGCTTAGCTATAAAACAAAAGCCTCTTAACAATTTTATATTACAAAAGCATTAAAAACTCATGAAATTTGTATTACTGCAAAATGATTTCAGTACATTTGCACTCGATATTGCGCAGCAAAAAGCGAATTGTAATATCAAGGAAAACGACCATAAGTAGTTAAGAAACAATCCCATTTGAAATCCCTAAAAAAAGAACATGAACAATTTTTTCGACAAATTCGTCCCAAAAGAGCCTAAGTTTTTTCCTATTTTAAAAGAAATGGCTGGTGTAATCATGGTTGCTTCAGATTTAATCATTGAATGTGTTCAAAAATCAGATCACGAATCTGCTATTGAATACTATAAAAAGATCAAAGAACAAGAGAAAAAAGGAGATGCTTTATCGGCTAAGATTTTTGATGAACTGAACTCTACTTTCATCACCCCTTTTGACCGTGAAGACATCCACCATTTAGCGGACCGATTGGATGATGTGACGGATTATATTAACAGTTGCGCGAAACGAATTGTACTTTACAATCCAAAGAAAATGCCAGAAAGTGCAGTTATTCTGGCTCGTTACATCAAAGAAGGTGCTATTTGCATAGAAAAAGCAGTAGATGAATTAAATGTAATGAAAAAAAATTCAGACAAAATAAAAGAGTATTGTGGTCAATTGCATGCTATTGAAAACAAAGCTGATGATGTATACGAAAATTTCTTGATTGAGTTATTTGAAAAAGAGAAAGATGCTGTAGAAATCATCAAATTAAAAGAGATTATGTACGAGCTTGAAAAAGCAACGGATGCGGCTGAATATGTTGGTAAAATTATTAAAACCATAATTGTTAAATACGCTTAAGACAATTATCGATCCATACTAAAAAAATAACAACATAAAATGACTCCATTCACCCTTTTAATAACGATCATCGTATTGGCTTTGGTGTTTGACTTTATAAATGGTTTTCATGATGCCGCCAACTCCATTGCGACCATCGTTTCGACCAAAGTACTTACACCTTTCAGAGCAGTTTTATGGGCAGCTTTCTTTAATTTCCTAGCATTTTTCATTGCAAAATATATCATTGGAGAATTTGGAATTGCTGACACCGTAGCAAAGTCAGTCATAAAAGAGTTCATTACACTT
Source organism: Paludibacteraceae bacterium (assembly GCA_947445425.1). Taxonomy (GTDB): domain Bacteria; phylum Bacteroidota; class Bacteroidia; order Bacteroidales; family Paludibacteraceae; genus Paludibacter. Next base: position 2,925 of record CANFFA010000260.1, on the reverse strand, counting down.
CCTGTAATTTTTTCAGGAATAGTAGCTGCAATCATCTGGAATCTAGCAACCTGGTGGCTAGGGATTCCTTCATCTTCCTCTCATACCTTAATTGGTGGGTTTGCAGGATCGGCCATTATGAGTACCATGATTGCGAGTGGATTTCATACTTCTGGACTAGAATCTATTAAAGGAGATGTAATCATTAAGATTGCCTCATTTATCGTATTAGCACCACTCATTGGCATGATCATCTCCTCATGGCTTACAATCCTTATCCTCTTTATTTTCAAACGAGTAAATCCACACAAAGCCAACAACTGGTTTAAAAGACTACAATTGGTTTCATCAGGACTATTCAGTATTGGCCATGGATTGAATGATTCTCAAAAAGTTATGGGTATCATTGCAGCAGCCTTAATGGCAGCGCATACACAAGGTGTTGACATGGGAATTACCTCCATAAAAGAACTTCCTAATTGGGTGGCGTTTGCCTGTTTTGGGGTCATTTCGCTGGGCACAATGTCCGGTGGTTGGAAAATTGTCAAAACCATGGGCTCCCGCATTACCAAAGTAACTCCTCTAGAAGGAGTTGCGGCAGAAACAGCTGGTGCATTGACACTCTATCTTACAGAGTTACTAAAAATCCCAGTGAGTACGACACATACCATCACAGGTGCGATCATTGGCGTTGGCTCAGTAAAAAGGCTCTCCGCTGTTCGATGGGGAGTCACCAAGAACCTATTGATTGCTTGGCTTTTGACCATCCCTGTTAGTGGTGCATTGGCAGCTGTTATTTTTGTTATTTTCCGAGCCTTATCATAATCACAAGAAGCAAATTTCTAAGAAAGAGGTTATCTCACAGGGAGGTATCCTCTTTTTTAATTCAAAATAGAATGATACCTTTGTACTTTAGTTTAAAATGCAAATAAAAAGCTAATACTGATGAAGAATGAAACAAAAATTCAGAGAAGCAGTATTAATAGATACAATATGCGAGCAATTTTGCCGTTAAATTATTGCCAATTTATAAATCTCATTCACAGAGATTAAACAACAAAAACCACCTATGTTCATCCCAAAAATAACACATCGCCTACTGCTCACACTATTTGTACTGCAAATTGCCGTTTCAACTCAGGCAGAAGGGAATTTAATCTATGCAGATTACAAACCTTTTCATTTTGGATTCTCATTGGGTCTCAACGCTTTTGATTTTGGAGTAACGCCAAGTCTACAGCCCATCAGTGGGAAAACATACCAAGTTGATGTATCTGCACTAAGACCGGGGTTCTCAGTAGGTATTATTGGCGGTCTAAGACTAAATGATTATTTTAATTTGCGATTTACACCTATTCTCCATTTTGGGGAGAGAAACTTAAGTTACAAAGCAATTGGCGAAGATTTGGTGTTTGAGAACAATGTAAGCTCTATTGCAATGTGTTTACCATTGTTCCTAAAATACAGTGCAGAACGACTGGAAAATGCCAGACCATATTTGTTATTGGGCGGTGGTGCATATTATGATTTAGGAAGAGACAAGTCAAATCCAATATTACTGAAACCCTTGGATTTTTATACTGAATTTGGAGTAGGATGCGATATTTACTTTTCCTTTTTCAAACTCTCACCGGAGTTAAAATTAGGATTAGGATTAAAGGATGTACTCACACCATTGAACCCTAAAGATACAGGATTGATCAGTGAAGAGGAGAAAAAATTCACAATGGCACTCTCTAAACTTACTTCAAGACTATTTTCACTGACCTTCAATTTTGAATAATGGCCTTATTTTAATTGTCAACGGTCAGCAGTTAACAGTAAATTACTGTTAACTGCTGACCGTTGACAATTAAAGAAACAAATTTACAAAGGTTCAATAGACTGAAGGACTTTTTCCATAGCAGCTTGCCAATCAGTGTATAATTTAGCGTAATAAGCCTTTACTAACTTTGGATTGGCTTTACCATCAGGACGATTCGCCCGAAGTGAAAACTCTGTAGCCAATGCTGCAATTTCGGTGATAAGTACTTCAACCTTCTCTGATTGAATGTCTTTAGACATTCAATCAGAGAAAATAAATTTCTGAAATTAATTCGGATGAAACAAATTGAATGGTCTGTTTCAGTTTTCTACGACTTGCCATAAAGTATTTTTAAAATGGATTTTATTAAACGCGTTTTATTAAATAGACTACAAAAGTAAGTCATTCTTTAGGATAAATATTATTTTAAAATAAATACTATGTCAAATACACGGAATATTCGATTTTCTCTACTTTTTTCTACTCTTTGCATACTCCTTTGTACAGCTTGTGTTGACGAGAAATTCTCAACGGATCCAAGTTTGCATTTGAGCTTCTCAACTGACTCCCTAAAATTTGATACCATATTCTCCAGTATTGGCAGTGTAACTTCGAAAGTTTTAATCTACAACAGAAATAATTCGGCACTTAAAATCAGCGAAATAGCTTTAGCTGGAGCAAAAGCATCCTCTTTTCACATCAATGTAGATGGGGATAAAAATGGAGATAATCTTTTCAAGGATGTAGAAATTGGAGCGAATGACAGCCTCTATATTTTTGTATCCGTAACCGTAGACCTAAATACTCCTTTGTTGGTAGAGGATTCATTGGTCTTTAAGACAAATGGCATTCAACAAAGTGTTCATTTGCAAGCTTATGGGCAAAATGTAGTCGTACTGAAAAACAAAAGATGTACCAAAGATACAACCTTAACAGCCGACAAACCATTTTTAGTATTTGGAAATCTACAAATAGATAGTTCTAAAACCCTCACCATCAATCCTGGATGTAAATTCTATTTCTACAACAATGCAAATATCATTGTAAAAGGTAACCTAAATGCTCAAGGCACACTGCAGCAACCGATTCTAATGCGAGGTCAGCGTTTGGATCTGGTGAAATTCACAATCCCTTTTCCTTAT
>CANFFA010000259.1 GCA_947445425.1 Paludibacteraceae bacterium | reverse complement strand
TATAAGCATTTATTTTATTGATACTTAAATCTTTGATTGAAGCATTTTTGATAACTGACATTTCTTTAGCATATTCTAATTCTGCTTTATACTCTTTTTGCATTTTCACACGTGAAGCAGTAATTTCAACATCTGCTGTTAGTTTACGCTCATAATACTTACCTTTATATCTCAAGTATTTCAAATCATTACGCAATGAAATTACTTTAACAACGGCAATGTATTTGCCCATAAATTCAAGATATTCAAAATATATATTCTCTGTCAAATTTGGTTTAAGATCAAAATCATCATAAAAGAATTCCGTATGGAGTTCAATTAATTTACTCTCAGCATTCCTGTCAAAATCAACTAATGAATAAGAAGATTTATTACTAGCTTCTTTAATACCACAAATAATATAACCCCCATCTGTATTTAGAAAGGCGCAAACAGTTTCATGAAAGGACTTCCACTCACCAGCATTTGACAAACCTTTCAATTCAATTTTAGATGTTTCAACATCAATAAAAACTTTGTTTTCGATGCTATTGCGAACAATTCTGAGGGTATCTGCAATATCTATTTTGTCCATAATCAGACTATTTATTAACTTTTGAAAAACTAGTACACCGCCAACTCATAAATCTTCCTCACATCTCCTTCAGTTAACTTCACAAAACTTCCTAGAGTTCTATTTCCTAAACCAAGTGTTTTTACGAGAAGTTCAATATCCTCTTCTTTTGCTCCCAATTCGTCAAAACGAATCGGCATACCGATGGAGCTTAAAAACTGTTCATATTTTAAAATGCCTTGTTTGGCGGTATTTTCCGGACATTGGAAATCCATTTCACATCCCCACACTCGAACAGCAAATTGTGCAAAGCGTTGGACATCGTGGTGCATTACATACTTCATCCAAGCGGGAAACATCACTGCGAGTCCAGCACCATGGGCTACGTCGTATAATCCAGATAATTCATGCTCCATCTGGTGGGTAGACCAATCCGAGTCACGCCCTACCCCGCAAATATCATTGTGAGCCACCATTCCGGCCCACATGATATTAGCACGTGCTTCATAATCATTTGGGTTTGCCAAAGCTTTTGGGACCTCTTTTATAATGCTAAGTAAAATCCCTTCACAAAGTCGATCGGTAATTTCTACGTTCTGGGTGTTTGTAAAATAACGCTCCATTACGTGCGCCATCATATCCGTTGCACCACAAGCAGTTTGGTAGGCAGGTAGAGTACAAGTCAATTCAGGATTTAATATAGAGAAAACAGGACGCATGACATCACCCCCACAGGCACGTTTTAACATGCCCTCCTCAAGGGTAATTACTGAAGAATTTGAACCTTCACTCCCTGCTGCCGAAAGCGTCAGAATTGTCCCTACTTTCAGGGCATTTTCTACCCTTTTCCCTTGGTAAAAATCCCAATAATCTCCCTCATACACTGCACCAAGCGCAATTGCTTTAGCAGAATCAATGGCACTACCACCTCCCACTGCCAAAACAAAGTCTAGCTTTTCTCGCTTGCAGATTTCTATTCCCTGATACACTAGCCCACTTCGAGGATTAGGCAAAACACCTCCCAACTCTACATAATGAATATTTTCTTTTAATAAAGAGGCTTTTATCCTTTCGAGCAAACCACTTTTCACTACAGATCCACTTCCATAATGGATTAATACACGGCTACCGCCAAAACGTTTTACATACTTTCCGGCGTCTGCTTCACGACCTTTCCCAAAGGCAAAATAAGTTGGGCTATAGAAATTAAAATTATTCATATAAAAAAATGTGCTAATTAAATAATATGCTAATGTGCCAATTATTGGCTAACAGTTGTTTTATCTTTCAATCGTAAGTTGTTAATTTTCAAAATATTGTAAACAAGGTCGACTAATTTAGAGTTTCAAATTTTTGAATCAATTGATCGGCCAATTCTAAATTCGCAGTTAATTGTATTTTCATATCCTTTACAAAGGCATTATCATCATAAGTTCCACGAACAGCATCAAAATCAAGTTGCTTATCCTCCGCATCACCATCTATTCCATAACTGGTTTTAGCAATGGTACTAAACTCTTTTTTGGCGTCACGTAAAATGAGATCATCAAAGCTGATAACCGATTTTTTCCATTGCTCAACTATGCTTATAAGTTCTTCAATTGTAAGAACTTGAATTGATTTTCCAAATTGTTTTTGAATAATTTCCCGAACCCAATTCCATACAAATTCAGCATAATTCGTATGTATTGCAATCAATTGATCTTGAATAGCTTCAAGTTTAAGATTGCCAGCATTAATCTCATCCAATAATCTAATTAGTTCAGATTTTGGAGCCAATAAACCACTCAAATCAACCCAATCTCCTACTCCAATAACAGAACCTGCCAATAAATTATCCAATTCAGCTTTTGATTGAATCTGAACATTATTCACTCTTTCAATCAACTTATTCCCTACAAATTGAGCTAAGGCCATCTCATATAATTCAATCCCTTTTTTGATAGAAGAACGTTTAATTTTACAGTTCTGATACCATACAAATGCAGACTTTTCATCAATATTTTGCAATAGTCCTGTCAAAACTTCAATTCCATTTAAAGTCTTTGACATACTGTACGGAGAAAGAAAATCGAAATTGATAGGATCTAACTTTAAGTCACCTTTACGTCCATCTCGTTTGGGCCATTTTTGAACATCACGCATCGTACCGGCACTGTGTAGATTAATTCCAGGCATCAGATTACTCTCCCCTTGAACATCCATTAGGTAGGAAAATGGCAGATCTGAGATATCTGGATTCCCTTTGTGACGTCCCAAGACAACCGTAAAAGTTCCAATTTGAGCAGGCCACATTAAATAAGAATCACTAGAGGTTTTGACGCCACGTTCGGTCATCCCTTGATGTACCGGTCCCAATTTGTACATGTGATTGCTCTGATTGGTACCACTTCCAGCATTAAAGAAGGAGAACATACCAGCCAAAAGCATGCTTGATTTATGATGCGTAACCGTGTAAGGGCCACCAAAAATACAGGTTGCTTCACCCAGTAATCCTTGGCAATTCGCAAAAAACACAGAGTCAAGCGCAGAAAACGAATTACCCAAAATACAGGATTGTCCAATGAAACAACGACTTACAGCACTTGATGCAGTAATAGAAGTTCCTGAACAGATGATGAAATCCTGACACTGCACACCAGCTCCAATGCAGACAGGTGATTTTATCTCACTATGAATACTTCCATTTTCGAGTAGTGTAGTACCTTCTATTTGGGCATAATCTCCAATGCAAACATTCTTTATACTGCCGCAATTAACAATACGAACATTGCATCCAATGGTTCCTTTATCAGACTGAACGCTCAATACATATTGATCAATCAAAAATTGAATTTGCTGCATCAATTTTGTATCGTGTCTATACAGAGCAATGATATAGGCCAATGGTGCAGAAAGTTTATCAAAAATAGGAATTTCACGACCACCGGCTTCATTCATTACAGGAACTTTCACCCCATTACCAAAACTGGAGATGCCATCCACTAAGAGTAAATTTACATTCTCGATATACGTACCTTCACCAATATTGTAATTTGCGATGTAATTGTGAATCTTATCAATAAATACATCGTTGGCGATAGTGCAGTTGTGTAAGTTACAATTAAAAATCCCAGCATGTTTCTTCACACCACCAGGTAACTCAAAAACTTTATCATAAGTACCCAGAAAGATATTTCCTGAGAAATGCACATTTGAGATGTATTTTGGTGAAAAATCTTCTGCCACTTGTACATTGTTCCAATTATCGGCAGAACAACCATAAACAGTTAGGGTAGCAATTTCTATATCTTTTAGGGATCGATAGTCAATCATAGTTCATATGTTTTAGTGATAAATGATATCACTAATCATTTATAATTAATCACTCTTTTCACTCTTCAGTATAATTTTGAAATAAAAAGTCATTATAAGGAAAACGTTGGATATGAATGGCTTTCACTCGATCATACATCAAATGTTTCAAATCATCTATATTTTGTTTTTCTCTAGCAGAAATAAAAATACAATTGCCATTCATTTTGTCCATCCATGTAGCTTTCAATTCCTCCAAACTGATATTTTCACGTTTGATGGCTCCCAAATCATCCTCATCTTTAGGTGTATATGAAAAAGCATCAATTTTATTGAATACCAAAATCATGGTCTTTTCTGTTGGATCAATTTCTTGTAAAGTTTTGTTTACAACTTCCAACTGCTCCTCAAAATTCGGATGTGAAATATCTATCACATGCAAAAGTAAATCTGCTTCACGTACTTCATCAAGCGTAGATTTAAAAGACTGTACCAAATGATGCGGTAATTTTCGGATAAACCCAACGGTATCAGAAAGTAAAAAGGGTAAATTATCAATTACTAATTTACGAACAGTAGTATCCAGGGTCGCAAAAAGTTTATTTTCTGCAAAAATATCTGATTTACATAGCAAGTTCATCAAGGTTGATTTTCCAACATTGGTATAC
>CANFFA010000258.1 GCA_947445425.1 Paludibacteraceae bacterium | reverse complement strand
CTTGCAGCTTCTGATATAGTTCTAAAATCTTGCTTTTCCATACCACAAAGATACGAAAAAATTCCGATATAATACCGTCAGGTTAATAGCACCATTGTAAATAGTGAAGCATCTCATAATGTTCCGGATACTTTTTGGGGGAAGAATCTTTCGATTCCTAATAATCACAAGGGATGGAACTTGGTGGGACAACCTTATTTAAGTAAATATAATCTAACCGGTATGAATGCCGGCTTTATGACACGTTGGGATGGTAATACCTATACGCAATGGTCCAATGTCGATAATGCAAACCTTGATCCTTTTGAGGCTTATTTTATTCAGGCCGATCAAACCTTGGAGACCGATAATGTGACTTTTGACTTGTCATTGCGACAATTGGCTCCGTCCCAAATGGCAACGGAATCAAAATGTATCGTTCAACTGAATATGACTACTCCTACGGGCAGTGATAAAACAACTTTGATCGTTGATGCCAATGAAAGTCCAGAGTACCAGATTAATCATGACTTGGAAAAGTGGGTGACAACTGGTACAGATAATCCACAGATATATACCAAGTTGAATGGACTTAATTTTGCTTACAACGGTTTGCCTGTTGATAATGTGCAAAATTTAACCGTGGGGATATATAGCAAAACTGCATGTTCAACCACCATCAGTGCAACTGTTTCTCAGAGTCAAAGTTTCGATCAACTGCTTTTGACGGACAATTCAACAGGTGCGGTAACAGATTTATTAACTTCAGATTATAACTTTTCTGGAGGTTCGGGCACAAACCTAAATCGTTTTTCAATTTCAGCTAAACGTTTCGATGTTGCTACACAATTGCCATCGTCACAACTTGAAGGTGTCAAAATAAAGGTGTTGAACAATAACATAAAAGTGAGCAATATCACCGAAAAAACAAAAATCAGAATTTATAACATGCTCGGTGCTCTGTTAGTCGATATTGATACGGAGAATCGTGAATTGGAAATTCCTGTCTCTGCGAGCGGATTAGTGACGGTTCAAGTGTTGCAAGGAGGTAAATCCTATACGAATAAAACATTTCTATTAGCGGGTAAGAAATAATCAGTGGAGCTTATACATCGATTATAAGATAGCTGTGCTGGATTAAATCCGACATCACAGATATTCCCGTCTCATTTTGCTGTAGCGCCATCTTATTTATAAATTAAAAACATATTATTCACACATGAATTCCAGGTCATTAGTTTCGTTCGCATTACTTTATTTGTTTTTTGGCAGTTGCACAGATGAATTGTCAACTTCTACAGATCTAGTAACAATGTCGCCGCTTTATTCAACAGAATCAATAAAAATCACCGCATCTTCTACATGGACAGCGACTAGTTCTGATCGTTGGGCAGTCTTATCTGATGATAAGGGAAAAGGTAACAAAAGTGTAGTTTTAACCTGTCATGATAATTATTCAGGAACAGCAAGAACCGCTAAAATTACAATTCAAGAAGATAAATTGTCTAAAACAGTACTGGTTAGCCAGGGGGGAGGCGATGTAATACTGAATGAAGATTTTAGGGATAATACGATGAAGTGGATTATGGCTAACGATTCTGTCACAACGACCATCAATAATAGTTACTTAGATATTAAAAGCTTTGCAAAATATTATAATAATTACGTCGGTACCAGGTCATTAATTACAAACTTCACAAATAATTATATGATTTCTTTCAATTTTAGGATTATTGAGGGGGATGCTCCTTTTGGTCTTACTTTTGGGAATAAGGATTCCAATAATTTCTATAGAATTCTCGTATTTCCCACCGGCGGAATTATAGTATCTCAAAAACTAAGTGGCATTTATACTACCCTTTATAGTACTAATATTTCTAACTATAAAGATGATAATACCCTCAGTTTAGTTAAAGTAGGCAACTTATGTACCATTTATTTTAATGACCAGAAAATGGGACAATTTGATTTTTCAATTCCTTATGGACCCTATGTAGGATTCTATATTCTTCCTCAATCCGAAGTGTTGGTTCATTATTTAAAGATAAATCAATACTAAGTGAAACGATTTTATTAACATAGACCATTAATTATGGTTTAAGCGTATAAGATAATAGTGGCAAATCCGGGTGTCTGAGTATTCGTTTCTCATCCAGATCATCCTTTGATGAATACTGTCCTATTGGGTACTCTTTATTCACAATTCTGACTATCACACTGAGTCCGTTTTTAGTGTGTGTTTTGCTCATTAGTTCTTTGACTTGTTGAATATCTGTTAAAATTGTCCCTTGAATGGTTTTGTGTACATGAGAAAATAATTTTCTTTCAATGGGATTGTATTTTGAACAGTATGGAGGAAAGTGAGCTACCAATACTCTCAATCCTGTCATTTGTGCAAATTCAAGTAGTAATTTTTTGAATAAATGATGTCTATACCCGTTATCTCCACCACTATCACAGAGAATAAGGATTGTGGTGGCTTCTGGGTAATCCATGGATCCGTAATGATCCCACCACCAAATTAAGTTATCGACAACAAAGGCGGCTGTTTCATGCGAATCGCCTAGAGTAATAAATCCTTTGTTTTGTCTGACATCGTAAATTCCGTGTGGAATTGCTTTGCCAGTAGCTAAATAGGAGTAGTCGTGGTCATACGTATCTGGAGCAACACCATTTTTGCATAAAACCGCTTCATTTCGTGTCAGTTGCCCCAACTCTTCTTTTTTCTTTGTATCAATACTTAATACTGGATTATTGAGCATGGTGGCAAATAAAAACACAAAGTAACAGATAATCTGAAATTGCCCGTCTCTGTCAGGGCTTTTACCAGTGGCTAATGTTTTTGCAGGCTTTCGTTTACAATAGCCATTGTCCTTCAATATTCGTTTTACTTGTAGATTGGATACAGATATACCATGATTATCAAGCATATATTTAGAAATGTCACGCGGTTGCAAATGCGTCCACAGAACTCTCTCGTCAGTAGGACTTCCTGCTGTATTTTGCAATACATAAGCGAGTATCAAGTCACTTAAATTTAGGATTGATTGCTCTTTTTTTTTCGACCTCCACCGGGTCGTCGTTGTTGCTTATAATCGGGTTGAAAACCTGGAGCTGTTATCTCTTTCACTCCGTCAACGATAATTTGACGGGCAGCACCATATGCTTGCGCTAAATAACGTTGGCTACCACGTCCAAATTTGAGATATTCAAAAGCTAGAAAATGACGACGTTGTTTTTCTGGCAAAGTTTCAAAATATTTTTTCTGATGTTCTAAATCTTTAGCATCGTAGAATGACTTTTTTGTACCCATAGAATCAAATGTTTTATTCGGATACAAAAGTACATAAAACGGTCTATATTATAAAATAAACTTCACTTATACATTCTCAAAACATCAAACAAAAAGCAGTTCACTAATCAGCTGATATCAAACATTAAAAAATCCAATTACAAAATTGTAATTGGATTTTTTAATTTAAGCAGATAAAAATCAATTCATCTCCAAGAAGGATACCTTACACCTACCGTTTCGTTGAGGCGGGCATATAGATTTATTAATTTCTCTCGAATTCTATCTTTATCAAACTGCTTAACAAGTTGTTTTGAAATTTGCAATCCTAATTGATAAGATTGTTTATCTTCAATAAGTTGTTTCGTTATTGCAATAAAATTATCTGTAGAATTGGCTTTTAAATATGAATAATCATACAATTTCTCATACTCAAGAATATCTCTAAAAACCACCGGCATTCCACAAGCAGCAGCTTCAATGGGTGCAAGAGGACAATTCTCTTGATAAGAGGTGAAAAGCATCATATCAGCAGCGGCATATATCATTGGCATTAAATCCAAATCTAACATTCCGGTAAACTGTATATTCTTACCAGCAGTTTCCATTCTGGCATCAATACGTGCAATACCTTCGGTCATGGCCTTGAAAGGTCGTCCACCTGCCCAAACAAATTTAGCATTGGGGATGGCTGTGGAAACATCTATAAAATCTTCAACACCTTTACGGGCTTGTAATTGTCCTACCCCAAGCACAACGAACTCATCCTCGGCAATACCCAACAATTCACGACCACGTTTTCTATTCTCAGCCGTTCTTTCCCATTTTTGCGTATTAATAGGATTGAAAATACGGACAATTTCAGTTTTTGCACCCGTTTCTTTTATGGCTTCTTCCACCATTGGTGAAATAGCAATACAAACATCGGCATAACTGTACACCTTTTTGAAATACCATTTGGCAAAAGGCATTAGTTTCGACCACATTGGAAGAGATCCTTTTATAGAATCTGGAATAACATGGACTGTATGAATACGTTTCCCACCATAACCCAATCCTTTTAGGAAATAGAGTGGTCCATAAGTATGACTGTGATAGACATCTCCCCTACCCTCATCGTTTACAACAACTTGAATATCATTTTTTGATTTCAATAAATCAACATGGTCAATAAAAGCGGTATGGACTCCATTTCCTTTTACCATATATTCTGTTTCGGAAGCTACATGTATTTTCATAAAAATATG
>CANFFA010000257.1 GCA_947445425.1 Paludibacteraceae bacterium | reverse complement strand
ATTTCAAAGCATTTGAGAATTTTGACCGAATGCGAATTGGTACAACAAAAACAAGAGGGTCGTGAAATCTATTATCAGTTGGAAGTAAAAAAAATGAAGGAATTAGATCAGTGGCTTGATCAGTTTAGAACCATTTGGGAAAGTAGATTTAATGAATTGGACTTAGTATTAGATAAACTAAAAACGATAAAATAATATGAATTTAGCATTTGACTTTACTGTAAATAAAGAGAACAATTCGATAACCGTAGTGAGAGAATTTAATGCAGCACTGGCTTTGGTTTGGGACGCTTATACAAAAAGTGAAATTTTGGAACAATGGTGGGCACCGAAACCTTGGAAGGCAAAAACAAAATCTATGGATTTCAAAGTCGGCGGTCATTGGCATTATGCAATGTGTGGCCCTGCAGGAGAAGTGCATTGGGCAGTTACGACCTATGATAGAATTGAGTTTCAGAAACTATTTGCAGGCCTTGATAGTTTTACAAATGAAAACGGAGACATCAATAAAGAATTACCCCAATCAAATTGGGAAGTTTCTTTTGTCAGCAAAGGCAATACAACACTTGTAACTACTTATACTACATACGAAAGTTTAGAACAGCTTGAAGCCATCATCAATATGGGTTTCAAAGAAGGTTATACAATGGCAATGGAAGGTTTAGATGCATTCTTAGCAACTCAAATGAAAGGTGAATAAAAAAAACAACAACAGTTTATAACTCAATGTCGTTTGGTTAAGCCTGAAGGGCTTAAAGGTGAATAGCCATGGGTGATAACCCATGGATGTACAGGTAGTATATGATCAACCCTGAAAGGGTTGAAGGTGATAAATGATTTACATTCAACCCTTTCAGGGTTGCGGTGTTTTTCTACAATTTACCACGAGTTTCACTCGCGGCTATTCACCTTAAAGCCCTTTGGGCTTTTTAAAACCAATTGAATTAACTATACGAAATTGGTTTATAACTCTAAAAATTAAAATATTATGTCATTTCAAGCATATATAGACAACATTAAGGCAAAGACAGGCAAAAGCCCAGAGGATTTTAAAAAGCTTGCAGAAGAAAAAGGTTTTATGAGCAGTGGTGAACTTGTAAAGACGGTAAAAGCAACCGAAATAACAAATTGGTTGAAAGAAACGTTTGAATTAGGACATGGTCACGCAATGGCAATTTATGCCTTTTTTAAAGGGAAGACTGAGTAAATTATGAATAAAGTTGCCAAGTATAGTTCTGTGGAATTGTATTTTGAAAGTCAACCCAAAGAGACTTTAATTACTTTGTTGGCCTTAAGGGAGATAATACTAAACACAATTCCAGATTGTGAAGAGTTATTGAATTATGAAATGCCAGCCTATACTTTAGTAAAAGGTGCCAAGCGTGATAAACAAATTATGATTGCAGGGTATAAGAAGTTTGTTGGATTTTATGTTGGAAACAATGTTTTGTCAAATTTCGCGAATGAGTTAGAGAAATATGTTGTCGGTAAAGCTTCTGTGCAATTTCCCATTGGTCAAGCATTGCCCACTGAACTGATTGTCAAAATTATTAAGCATAAGTTGAATTTAATTCAGTAATTAGTGATATGAAAAAGCAAACAATAAATATAAACAGTGATGTCACTAGCTTTTTGGATGCTCAAAATCATCCGTTTAGAAATGAAATTGAAGCACTACGAAACTGTATATTGTCAGCAAATACTAATCTGACGGAAAATGTAAAATGGAATGGTCCAAATTATTGTTTAGATAATAATGACCGTATAACGATGAAAATTAATCCACCTAAACTGGTACAATTAATTTTTCATTGTGGTGCTAAAGTCATGGAGCAGCCGAAAGAAAAATTAATCAAGGACGATTTTGGAATTTTACTTTGGAAAGGTAATGACAGGGCCATTGCAACTTTTAAAAATATGCAAGACTTTGAAAACCAGAAAGCCAACTTGACTGAAGTTGTGAAAAAATGGTTATTAGCAACTCAATAACTCAATTGTGCACATAAAACTATTGCCGAATTCGAATGGCAAGGACGTTTTCATGATCATATTATCCGCTATGCCAATGAACTGAATCGGATAGAACTTTATATTCAAAACAATCCAGATAATTGGGTGGATGATTGTTTTTCCAACCCCATCCAACCCCATCCTGCCACAAATCCCGTCTTTCTGTATGCAAGCTTATTCTCGTGAATCAATATAAATCTACACTAGATGGGGAATGGATGGTTTTGTAGAATAGACCTTGCATGCAACAAAGAAACACCCCGTTAAGTCTAGCACTTAACGGGGTGTTTCTATAATATTTTTGTCGATTACGCTGTTTTGGAGTATTTGATTATATCTATTTTATTCCTCCGAAAGCGCCAAAGCACATATTCTTGTGCAGTATTTCCACTTTGCTAAAACCGACCTGTTTCATTAGGTCTAATTGATAATTCATTGAACGAGGTGAATCTTCAAAAGCCACATAGTCTAGCACTTTTTGACGATACTCCTTTCCTCCCAAGCCCTCTAAATAATCACCATATCTTTGCCAGGTATATTCATTTAGAATTTCAGTGTCTTGTGTAATTAAGTCAGAAATCATTAGGCATCCTCATTCAAAGTAGAAATAATCAGTTTGTAGAGCTTCCCAAATCAGAGCCTTTTATAGGCTCTGATAATTGTCTTCAATAAATGCTTTTAACTGAAGAATACCTTGTGCCAGATTTTCAAGCTTGTCAATTGCTTCCTGAATTTCTACTTCATTGTTTAGGTTATTCTTTAACTGAATTGATCTTTTGCAGTCATGCATGGTAAGTTTCATCATTCCATCTTCCATAACTTTTGCATGATAACAAGACATCGTTCTGTGGCTATGTGGTGCAAGAAAGTTTTTAACGTTATAAGTTAGTTTCTCCATAGATGTAGTTAGAGTAGTTTATTTTATTTGGTTTGTAGGTATTATAACTGATCAGAACATCCTACGCAAAATTATGGGCTAACTAATTCAGTGAGGTTTCTATTCTATTACAAATTACACTTGAATCCATTACATTCAGTACCTGTTTTTATGACAATTAGATTACTGTCTTTCTGCTTTTTATAATAATGGAGGAGTAGGCTAGGTTGTTCCTCCAATATTATTAAAATGCAATTTCCATATATTTACAATCCAGCTTATTAATCATTGAAATTTTGTTGCAGATTTCAAGTCCAAGCCTAATTTGAACCGCATTATAATTGTTACAGTTATTTCGTGTATTTGTATTTAAGTTGACACCGTTTTGAGATATTGACACCCTACTTTTGTGATCAATAATTTTAATAAATAAAAAAATGAAGCTGATTTCTAAAATAACGATTCTTTCTTTATTGCTTTCGTCTAATATATCGAAAGCTCAAATCACACTTAAAAACGTGTATCAGAATAATTATTCTGCCTTTATTGGTACTTCACAGGGTATAAATTATCGTGAAGGTGGTTTCTCTGGTTTATGTTACATTCCGGGTACTCAGGGTAAAGAATTTTATACTTTGACTGACAGAGGGCTAAATATTGATGCGAAAAATGCCAGTTGTATTCCCACTTATGATAAAATTTTTCCATTCCCAAGCTACAATCCTAAGATTTTCAAAGTTAAAATTCAAGGTGATTCTATTCAGATTCTAAATACAATCACACTTAAACGTCCCAATGGTACAGGTGTTACAGGTCTTCTTAATTTAACTGGAGCAGGAAGTACATCTGTAGAGACTGTATGGACAGGTATACCGACAGTTTGTGGTGATGTTTCTTCTGTTTTGGCGAATAAAGATGCTTGGGGAATAGATAGTGAGGGAATTGCGATTGGTAAAAATAATGACTTTTGGATTTGCGAAGAAGGCGGCCCAACCATTTGGAATGTTGATGCAAATGGTAAAGTGATCAAACGGTATACTCCTTATGCAAATTTACCTGGCGCTGATCCTTTGGATGTTGCAATCGATACTGTATTTAAATATCGTAAAAATAACCGTGGTTTTGAAGGTGTGGCCATTACTCCTAATGGAAAGGTGTATGCCATTATCCAAAGTGCTATTTTGTATCCAAATAAAACGGATGGCGAGAAGTCGAATGTACATCGCATATTGGAATTAAATCCAGCAAATGGTACAAGTAAAATGTATGCCTACTTAAACCCTGGTGATTTGACCCTTGGAGCGGATGTGATCAAGGCAAAAGATTGGAAAATTGGTGATTTAACTGCGGTAAATGATTCAACCTTTTTGGTGATTGAACAAGCTGTAGTGGGTGCAAATATCCAACGGAATATTTACTCACTGAATATTAATCGTGCAACGCCAATTACTTCAGCATTGTATGGTGGTAAAACTGTAGAGCAATTGAAAGATCTTACTGGTCTTACAGCACAAGCTATCGTACCGGTTCAAAAAACATTGTTTATGAATTTACGCACCAATGCTTGGCCGGATGCACTTGATAAATGTGAGGGAATTACCATCATCAATGATAGTACCATTGCCCTGACCAATGATAAT
>CANFFA010000256.1 GCA_947445425.1 Paludibacteraceae bacterium | reverse complement strand
TGTCTACAATCGATTTTTCGATTTCGTAATAACTCTTGTAAGTGGTGTAATTGGCCAGTACATCCAAAATAAAACCCTCCTCTATGGCCTGTTTCATGGAATAGAGGTGGAAGGGCTTGTACTTACCATCTGCCTGCTTTACCCCGAAACGTTCCAGTGTATTATTTTTAGGGGTAGCCGTAAATGCCAGATAGGAGGCATTGCCCCGCATCTTGCGTGAACGCATAGCATCCAAAATCTTATCCTGTGCATCTTCTTCGTCCTCTTCACTTTCTGTAGCCGTATTTCCCATGGCCTGGTTCATTTTGCCTGCTGCAGTACCGCTTTGACTACTGTGGGCTTCGTCAATAATGACCGCAAACCGCTTGTCACTCAAATCGGCAATTCCATCAATGATAAAAGGGAATTTCTGTATGGTGGTAATGATGATTTTTTTACCGCTTTCCAAACTAGCTTTCAAATCAGCTGAAGAGTAGGCTGGTGCTACAATATTTTTTACTTCCGAAAACTCCTTGATGTTCTCCCGAAGCTGCTTGTCCAGCAATCTTCTGTCAGTCACCACGATTACGGAGTCAAAGAGTGGGTTGGTGATTCCTTTACTGCCAGGTAGGCTATCGCTCTCAGGATAGGTTTCTATCAATTGGTAGGCTGCCCAGGTGATGGAATTTGATTTTCCAGAACCTGCTGAGTGTTGTATCAAATAGCTTTGACCGACACCCTTGGAGCTGGCATCGGCTATGATTTTACGCACCACATCCAATTGATGATAGCGTGGAAAATAGAGGGTCTTTTTAGTCAACGGATCGGTATCCTTGCCATCGAAGCGGACAAAATGCTGGATAATGTTGGCGATACTTTGACGAGTAAATAGCTCCTCCCATAAATAGGACGACTTATGTCCGAAAGGATTGGGGGGATTGCCTTTTCCAAAAAGCGGATCTCGCTGGCCCAGGTTGAAGGGTAAAAAGAAGGTGTCATTTCCATTTAATTTGGTGGTCATGTACACTTCATCGGTATCCACGGCAAAGTGCACAATGCAACGCCCAAAGTTCAACAGTGGCTGCGAAATATCCCGTTTTGTTTTATACTGGTGCTGCCCATGTACCTTTGCATTTTGACCTGTCCAATGGTTTTTCAATTCCATGGTGGCAAAGGGCAATCCATTGACAAAAAGCACCATGTCAATCTCCTCCTTCGTATTGCTGAGTGAATACCGGAGCTGGCGGGTGGCACTGAATTGGTTATTTTCGAAATTGCCTTTTACCGTCTTACTACTACTGGCCAAAGGCAGTGGATACAATAGTGTAAAGTGGGCATCGTCTACATCCAACCCTTTGCGAAACAGGCGCAGTATGCCGTACTTTTTGATCATACGGTCCAAGCGTTCTACAATCTTGAGTTTCCAGTCGCGCTGCTTTTGTAATTTGGCCAACTCCTCTTTCTGGGTAGTTTGCAGAAAATCCCAAAAGCGGACTTCATCCAGGGCATATTTAGCATTGAAATCAGCTGCTTCCCCCAAGTAATAGCCCAAGCCTTTGCGATAGGCTTGGGTACGCTCATTCGCGGTAGTGACCGTCAGGTTTTGCTCCTTGAGTTCTTCCAGGCAAATGCCGGAAAGGTACTTTTCTATGGATGATTCGAGGGCTTGTTCGTTCGTTTTACTTATCATAGTATTAAGAGTTAGCCCATTTTAATAATTCACCTAGATAATCTTTAGTTTCATCCATATTGTCTTGTATCCAGATTCCGTTTGACTTATTATAGCCCATATTATATTGCCATACTTTATTATAAAACTGGAATATCTTTTGATTCTTAAAAAGTGATTTTTCATTACCAAGGATTGAATTATAGAATCCAAATTTATACTTTCCATTCCAATTCCATTGACTCAGTAAATTTGAATGTAAAATGTAGTAAATATATAACTGTTTTTTAAGGGATGTTTCAGATTCAATCTCATCTTTTAATTGGTAGTTAGTAACAATAAATTCTTTTCGATTTTTAATCAAAAAATCATTTAGATGAATTGCTTCACCATCATTTCTTTTACGAACAAAATTTAAGAAATCTTCAGTCAAATGCCACTCATTAACATAATCAACCCTATCAGTCTCGTTATAAACACTAGTTGGTAACAAATCGCCCCAAATTTTATTTTTGTAGGCTGCTAGCTCTTTATATGAAACAAATATATTTTCAAATAATTTTAAAGAGAATTGTTTACTTTGATCAATAGATATTTTTTCAACAAACTTAATAAGGTGTGAAATTTTACCTACATTGACATCTAGATCTTCAGCAATCCAAAATAATGATTCAACAGCTTCTCTTTCATTATCCCGATATTTGTTAATTTTAAGTAGCACTTCACTGTTTAACAATGATTTAGAGATACCTTCTAAATCTAACACTTCTAAAATATCACCTCCCTTGGAAATTTTCGACACTAATTTTAATCCGTTTATACACTGCACATTTGCAGTTTTGAAAATTGTCAGATCTAATCTCAGATTGTAAAAAAAACGAATTAATCTTAACAGTGATTTTGGATTAATCGTAATATTATTTATTTGCGAAATCCTACAATAGTAAAGTATTGGCAGCAACCTAAAACAATCAATTTGACCAATAATGTCTTCTTTTGGGCAAAGCCAACTGTATTCAATTAAATTGAAGTTTTTGTAATTCGGATATTCTAATTGTAAAGTATTGAGTTCTTTTTTGAAATCTACATATAAATAGCTTAGAGCATCAAAGTATTGTTCAATTTCAACAAGGTTCAAAAAATCAACATTTAACTTTCTATCTTTACCCCACTTAATAACATTTGTGATATCTTTTTTATCAGGTGCATCTTCACTTTCAACATCAATTTTAATCTCTTGTGATTCAGTCATTTTTATGATTTGAATCCATCTAAGAAATTCATTTAACCCTTTATCTGCTGTGGAGTTTATATCATTTTTATCGCGATGCTTCCAAAAAAAATCTTGCCATTTTTCCCACTTTTCACTCCAGATTCGTTGTTCTAGCTGAATTTCGGGATTTTCAAATAATTTCGCTCTAATATTTTCATTATCAGCTAACTGTTGTCCTCGAGAATTCATTGTGATGTAAAGTTCTTCACCTTGTGAAGTTTCTTCTGTTTTGAAATGCCAAAACTTAATCTGATTTTTTACAAAATCAAAATACTTTTCAGGAACATCCGCAAAGTGTAAATGCAGTATTGGGAAAGTTCCATTTACATTCTTACCCGTTTTTCCAATAATAGACTTTATTGTTACATCGTTTTTGTAATTTGACAAAAACCAATTTCTTGTATTTATTTCAACAAGATCGTCTATTGTTTTGGTTCTGCTAATTAAATCAATTACAAAATTGTGAGTCAATGTTCTCACTCTATAATCAAATGCAATATGTTCTAATTTTTCATCAAATCTGAAAAGCTCTTTAAAATCGGATAGTCTATCTTCTTTTATTGCGAAATAAAATAACACCAGAAATAATGTAGTAAAACGCTGTTGCCCATCAATCAGATAAACATCGTCATTTCGATCATTAAAAACATAATAATCAGGTCTATACGAATACAGAAAGCCAATATTCATAAAGGTTGACGTTTCTATAGAATCAAGCGCTTGTTTATATACAGACTTCATTTTATCGTCTGCTTTTTCATAGAGCTTGCGTAATTCTGAATATTCTTGTGAAGGATTATTACGACTCAGAAAACCATCTTTAATGTCTTCAATAAATGTATCCAATATTTTAAACTCATTATTCCCCCAAACGTATTCTCTTTGAATCTCAGGAACTATAAGGTTATATTTTGACATCAGTTGTGCTACTGATAGTTCTTCCATTGAATTATTGGTACTCATTCGGCTATATCTTTAAAGAAATGGTTAATCGTTTCAGTTATTTTTCTTGAATTGGCGTCAATATCCTTATTTGTCCATCGCTCTAAGTCTTTGATTTGATTGTTTTTATCAACAAAGTATCTCGCAAAAACGCGAAATGTATGCGGCTGAATAAATTTACCATCGTTAAAATACTCTATTACTCGAGCTCTTTTTTTTGCATACGAAATTCGTCCAATGCTTCTATTTAAAGAATAATACAATAACACTAAATTACCAATTGAATTTATCTTTATCGATTGAACTTGTTTCTTAATAAATGCTGTAACTTCTTGTAAATACGTTTCGTCATCTATTTTTAAATCATAATCTAATGTATCAAACTGCTCTTTTATATCAAGAACATAAGAATTTAAGAATTCAATATATTCTTTTCTTTCTTCGATTTTCTCCGGATTTTGTGGGAAAATATGTTCAATATCATTATCAGCTTTTGTAAAAGCTTCGACAGGTAAAAATGCTTGATTTTCCAATGTTGAATGAATAATATCAAGCAATACAAGTACCTTTACCAATTTCTTTGGTTCATCGGAATACCAGTTTGTGTTTTCATCTTCAAAATTTACAACTACTCCATCGTCAAATATTTGTTTTTTAATTAGGCCT
>CANFFA010000255.1 GCA_947445425.1 Paludibacteraceae bacterium | reverse complement strand
TTAGTTTGGACTTGTATGGAGGAGGAGAAGCTGCTGAAAGGGCTGCTAAGTTTATCTTAAATGAGTAGATGGGTTGAAAGTAAACCAGTTGATGTTTGTTGATAGTATTCTTAATCAAAATGACTTAGTGGTGAGAAAATGGTAAATAAAGATATTCGTTGGAAGCAACGTTTCCAAAATTTTGAGAAAGCAATAAATCTCCTAGAAACTGCATTACAAACAAAAGAGCCTGATCTACTTCAAAAAGCTGGTATTATTCAGTTCTTTGAGATGACTTACGAGTTGGCCTGGAATTGTTTGAAGGATTATTTGGAAGATCAAGGATTTATTGATGTCAAGTCACCCCGAAGTGCATTTAAAAAGGCCTACGAAGTTGGTTTAGTAGTGGATGGGCATAGTTGGTTGGAATTATTGGTGGATAGAAATCTTACATCCCATGCTTATGATGAACAAAAAGCAACTGAGGTAGAGATGTTGATTCATCA
This sequence comes from Paludibacteraceae bacterium, assembly GCA_947445425.1. GTDB lineage: Bacteria > Bacteroidota > Bacteroidia > Bacteroidales > Paludibacteraceae > Paludibacter. Next base: position 4,044 of record CANFFA010000255.1, on the reverse strand, counting down.
AAAATATTACCCTCTATTAAATCAATTGTACTGCAAATTAAAATCACTGGAAAATGAATGACGATTTTGGATTGCGTCAGTCCGATATAGATACCATCGTTTTAATTTTGAGTGCCTATTCCAAAGTGAATCAAGCTATACTATTTGGCAGTCGGGCTAAAGGTAATTATCGAAATGGAAGTGATGTTGATATTGCCATTAAAACCGAAGAACTTAGCTTCGAACAACTTTCTGAAATCAGTGTTCGGCTAAACGAAGATACCTGCTTGCCTTATAAGTTTGACGTGCTTATTTATGAAACAATCGTGAACGCAGAACTTCTAGATCATATCAATAGGATTGGTATTTGTTTCTATAAGAAATCTTAAACGATTAATTATTAGTTTTTCATTGTTAATTGAATTAAATGGATCATTCTACGAATCATAAAACCGAAATTGGTTATTTTCAGAATAAACGTTCTGAAATGTTAAAATATATACCTGCTACTGCGATCCGAATTTTGGAAGTTGGCTGCGGTGAAGGGTCATTCTGTCGTGATTTAAATCGTCCTGATCGTGAAATTTGGGGAGTTGAAATGAATGAAGCGGCTGCAGGAAAAGCAACAGAGGTTTGTACGTTTGTTTTACAAGGGGATTTTAATACAATCTATGATCAATTGCCTAAAAACCATTTTGATTGTGTGATTTTTAATGATGTGTTGGAGCATATCTATTCTCCCTGGGATACTATTCAAATGGTAAAATCATTACTTTCGCCAACGGGTGTTTTGGTTAGTTCAATTCCTAATTTTAGGTATATCTCAAACTTGATTACCGAAGTACTTATCGAAGGAGAATTCCGATATAAGCCAGAAGGTGGTATCTTGGACGATACACACATCCGTTTTTTTACTACAAAAAGTATCCGCCGTATGTTTGATGAGCAAGGTTATGAAGTGTTGGTGCATGAGGGGATTAGACCTTGTAAAAGCTGGAAGGAGAAGTTGTTTGTTAACTTGACTTTTGGATTTTTGAAAGATGCTAGATTTAAACAATTTGCGACTGTCGCCAAACCGATTCGTTTATGAACAATGCTTTAGTTTCGATTATTACTCCGACCTATAATCATTCAAGCTACATCGCTGAATGTATCGCTTCTGCCCAATCTCAGTCTTATTCTAATTGGGAAATGATTATTATAGATGATGGTAGTACGGATGATACCTACGCGATTGCTCAATCCTTTGCCAAAAAAGATGCACGAATTAAGGTGTTTACGCAGAAAAATATTGGCATCTTTCGCTTAGCGGAAAGCTATAATTTTGCATTGGAACAAAGTAAAGGTAAATATATTGCAGTTTTGGAAGGTGATGATGTTTGGCTTCCTGAAAAATTAGAATTACAAATAGAGGGCTTAGAAGCTGATGATGAGTTAGTTTTGTCTTATGGGAAAGCCTATTCATCTTCCTCAAATTTGTCTGAAAATTATAGCCTTTCTGATTTGTCTGGTTTTCAATCAGAAGTATTGACTAACTCTCCCATTGGAAAAGCTACAGAAGTTTTACTTTTTCGTAATTTCTTAGTTGCACTAACGGTAGTAGTACGTCGTTCATCTTTGGAGAATATCGGCGGTTTTAAACAGAGTCATGGTTTGCCTTTGGTAGATTTAACTACTTGGATAGAGCTTTCATTGCAAGGTAAATTCTATCCAGTTCATGAACCACTTGGTAAATGGCGTTTTTATCCGCATCAAATAACCAAAACGTATACAGCTGAAATTAGTCAAGGTTTTTTTGATTTTACCTTGGCTTTCTTTGAACGAGAAGAAGTGTTTTTTAAAGAAGCAGGACTACAGCAATCAGATATTAAAAAACATTTTCATAGATTATTGGTAGAAGCTAATTCTCGTTCTGGAAGGTATAAATTGATGAGGAAAGACTTTCGAGGTGCCCGAAAAAATTACCTGAGATCCATCTTTTCTTATGGTTGTAAAGGTTTAATTTGGAAGTGTAGATCTCTTGTCGGCATTATCTTTAGCTTATTTCACACAGATATTGAAACTTTTGCCAAGCGTTTGGGTCGGGTCAGTTATAAATAATTGCCTAACTGATGGTGTATAAGCCTTTCTGTTGGCCCTTAGATAGAGTTAAAGCGGATGCCGAAAAGCTTATGAGTAGGTGGAAAAATAAATAAATGTATATGAAGTTAAATTTATTGGTTTTATGTTTTATTACGAACATGGTTCTTTTTTCTTGTAAAAATTCAGTTGAGCCACAGGGTGAATTAATTACAGTGAAGCTATCACCTTCGTTTATAACATTTAGTGAAGGTACGGATGTTCAGTTGAAAGCAAAATCGAATAGCGTAAAAATGCAGGCAGCCGATCTCAGTCAAGTAGTTTATGCCATTCAGATTTATGAAAATGATTCAGCTTATTACTCCGGACTTTTCGATAGTGTGGACAGTATGAAAATGGTTTTTACCACAGGCAAGACCTATCGTTTTAAAATTGCAACTGATAAAACGACCACTGGCAATGAATTGAAAATAGACCTAGAGTCCGGTAAGAAATATTACTTTCTTCCCAACAAAACATTGCTGGGAAATAAATTTTTAAAAGGCAATGCATTGAAGGATATTAATCTGATTTCCAGTACAAAGTTTGCCCATGGAGAGAAAGAATATCCTCAAATCGATATGTTTTATTGTGAAAAAACGGTAACCGTTGAAAAGGGGTTGACTAACCTTGATTTCAGTATGATTCGTATGTGATTTGGGGTGAATTTTACAGTAGATGGCTTGACAAATGGAAAACTCAACATTATCATAGGAAATGATACAACCGTGATGAACAGTGCTACTGCAAACGTAAGTTCTATTCGGTTGTTTAAAGTTACAACTGGGGATTTATCTACGGTATTTAATGCCTATGCTACTTATGCTGATACGATTCCTGTAAAAGTTCAATGGGTAAGTACAAATGGTACGATTTTAAATACTTTGGGGATGTTTAATTTTGCCCGTAATTATAGTAAAACTATTAATATCCAATTAAATACTTCGAATTTAAAATTTGGATTCGAAGATTGGAGCAGTATTGTTGCAGATATTGATGGTAATGTGTACCATACTATAACTATAGGTACTCAGGTGTGGATGGTTGAGAATTTAAGGGTGACTAAATACAATGATGGTGTTTCTATTCCTATTGTTACGAGTGGATCTAGTTGGGGTAGCCTAACAACACCCGCATATTGTTGGTGCGATAATGATATTGCGAATAAGAATACTTATGGAGCTCTGTATAATTGGTACGCAGTGAATTCCAATAAATTAGCTCCTCAGGGTTGGCATGTTTCATCAAATGATGAATGGACAGTACTTACAAATTACTTAGGGGGATTGTCGGCTTCAACTATTAAACTAAAAGAGGCCGGAAGTTTACATTGGAACTCACTAAATACTGATGCAACTAATGAAAGTAAATTTACAGCAGTTCCTGGAGGCTATAGAAGATTTTCTGATGGCGCATACATTAGTAAGGGAAGTAATAGTTCGTTCTGGTGTTCAACGGCTAATAATGATTTGGAGGCTTGGTCAAGAGGAATCGTACTTTTCAATACTGTAGATTCACGTGATGTTCAAGTTGTATCGAATAAGAAAAATTATGGTCTGTCGGTACGTTGTGTAAAGGATTAATTAAATTACTAGGAAAAATGGTTTTTTCCTAGTTTACAAACTGTTTATTCGGATATGTAGATAGAAGTTTCTTACTTAGTGTCATAAATAACTGATTGATAGGTGAATCGTTTCATGGTAATTGCTTTTTCAAATGAAGTTCATGATAAAGAATAAATTTTAGTAAGTGCTTTCTAATTTTTGTCCCGTTCTGAAAATAAAAAATATCTTTAGTCCAATAGTTCGTTAAAAAATAATTAACTATTAAGCAGCAATAGTGCCGTATAATAGTAGCTCTTTGACATTTTGGTTATTTTTGAGTAAGTATGGTTTGATAGCAAACATCTCAATAAATCGTTCAAGCAGTAATGTGTTGTGATTTACC
>CANFFA010000254.1 GCA_947445425.1 Paludibacteraceae bacterium | reverse complement strand
TCAAGTATTTGACCTATAATTTTAAGCGAATGGTAAAATTATTCAACGGTCAAATTAAAGAGGTATATCCTCATATTCAACACGATACTAATTTCCGTTCAGACACTATGTACATCCTCCAGTTCCACTTCATTATTATGATTTTGAATCCAATAACAATATCACTTTGTATGTACCAGCTAATTCAGTTGAAGCTTACAAAGCAAGTTATTACTGGAATGAGTGTAAGAATATAGTAGCCATGTAATAAATGAAAAAAGGTTGAACTTTAAAATAAAGTTCAACCTTTTTTATAATCACTAAACGTTAATCGTTAAACACTTCTCACAGCCACTTTTTCCTTCTAAAATAAATCAGCACTATCCCTGAAAAAGCAATCATTAGCACAACAGAAAATGGATAACCATATTTCCAGTCTAGTTCAGGCATAGATTTGAAATTCATTCCATATACACTGGCAATCAGCGTAGGGGGCATAAAGATTACCGATACCACAGTGAAAATCTTAATAATCTTGTTTTGTTGCAAGTTTACCAAACCTAGGAAAGTATCTTGAAGGTAATCCAAACGGTCAAATCCAAATCGAGTATATTCAAACAGTGAGTTGATGTCTTTGATAATCAGTGTAAGGCGGGGACGAAGGTCAACTGGGAAAAAATTGCACTTCATCATATTGGAGACTACCCTTTGTTTATCCATAATGTTCTGACGGATGATCATCACTTTCTCCTGCATGTCTTTGATTCGGATCAAAATATCTTGATCTAGATCATCTTCCGTATTCAGCGTCTTACTCAATTGGGTAATCAAATCTGTGGCATCCTCAATCATATCGGCATCATACTCTACCCGCGTTTCCAATAGAGTAACGAGCACATGAAAACCAGTTAGAAAGTTGCTTGAATTGGCATAAATTTTTTTAACGGTTTCGTTAAACGACTTTAGCTCTACATTTCGTACCGAAACGAGTATCCCATTTTTTATGATAAACGAAACTGGTTCAACGGTATAATTCGTCTGAAGGAAATTGGAGTTTGCCACAATGCTGTCATCGGTCTGCATGTAGCGGGAGCTCATCTCAATTTCCTCAATTTCCTCATCCTCTTGGATGTATATTTTAAGAAATTGCTCTAGTTCTGTCTCTATTTCATCCGAAACATCATTTAGATCAATCCAAATCAGTTGCTTTAAATCTATCGTTTTTATGGTGTCCAAATTACGGGATATTCTCAAGCGATTTTCTTCGTGGTAAAAGATTCTTAATTCTGACATAAACGAATGAATGAAGCGTGAATACTAGCAATTCCTCTTTTTGTAAACTCCAAACAATTTGATTGTGCATGGAATACGCTTGTTGACCATGCACAATTGAGCGCACCAATAACCGAAAGGGTTTGATGGTGAAGTGCATAGATTTTGTAGCCAATTTCTTGGCTTAAATAAAATGTTGGTTGTGATGTCATGGTGCCACCTTCTTTTTTGTAGACATAAGAAGGCAGGCTGTAGGGAAAGTATACAGACGACCTCTTAAATCGGGGTGATTTCTAGTGAATAATAAGTCTCAGGGTCGTCGTCCATTTGGAGTTTTATTTGATAATGGGTGCAAAGGTAGTCCTTTTTAGTGAATGTAATGGCTTTAATTAATTGTTAATTGTTAATTATCAATTGTTAATTATTCAAAGCCGCCGCTACTCTTTTTGTTAAATCAATAAAAGCCGCAACGTCCAAGCGTTCTGGTCTTAAATCGAAAAGTGGATCAGCATACATAGGATGTCCCGATTCCACCAAGGGTTTAAGGGAATTCCGCAAGGTTTTACGCCTTTGGTTGAAGGCTGTTTTTACCACAGTTTTAAAGAGTTGGTCGTCACAATCAATTTGAGAAACATCGTTGCGGGTAAAACGGATGACTGCTGATTGTACTTTTGGAGGTGGATCAAATACCTGTGGGGAAACTGTAAACAGGTATTCTATTTTATAATAAGCCTGCATAATCACACTTAAAATACCATAGGTTTTGCTTCCTGCAGGAGCTGCAATACGCTCTGCCACTTCCTTTTGTATCATCCCCGCCAAACAAGGAATAGAATCTTTGTTATCCAGCATTTTGAAGAATATCTGACTGGAGATATTGTAGGGGAAATTGCCGATAACGCAAAATGTACCTGGAAAATAAGCTTTCAAATCCATTTTTAGAAAATCAGCCTCAATGACGTGTAGGTTTGGATAATGTTCGTTCAAGTACGTAACCGACTCACCATCAAGTTCTACTGCCGTAAGGTCTATTAATGGGTCCTGCAGTAAAAACTGTGTCAAAACACCCATTCCCGGGCCAATTTCCAATACGGCCGTTTTCTCCTCGAGTGCTAAACTCTCAGCAATACGTTGCGCCACTCCCATGTCTTTGAGGAAATGTTGTCCTAGGTATTTTTTTGCCTTTACTTGACCCATTATATAGTGATTAACGTTTAGTGATTAGTGTTAAGTGATTAATGCTTGAAGTATCGTGATTAGTAGATTCGTTTATCATTAAACATTAATCGCTAAACACTAAACGTTAATCACTAACAAATTATTTGTAACTTTGCACCCTTTGTAAGCGCTTCTTTGAGAGCACAAAAGTAACCATAATTGTTTGATTATACTACACTTCGGTTGGAATAGCCGATTCTGAATCACCGTAGATGACAAAAGTCTTTGTAAACCTTGGAAGATGGATTAGCTCCATTTTTGATTTCTTTTATCCCCCCTTTCGAAAATTCATGCCCTTACAGCTGTATCGTTATGCGGCCTGTGGTGCTTCTAATGTGCTATTTGACTGGGTAGTCTATTTTATTGTGTATAATTTTGTGCTGCAACACAACATGTTACATTTGGGTTTTGTAACTTTAAGTTCATATATTGCCGCTTTAGTTTTGACATTTCCGATTACCGTCACCACTGGATTTTTACTTCAGAAATATGTTACTTTTACCAGTTCCAATATGAGTGGGCGTACTCAACTGTTTCGTTATCTTATGGTTGTGTTTGCCAATTTAGCGCTTAATTATGTTGGTTTAAAATTATTGGTAGATGGTCTAAAATTTTTTCCCACCCCTGCTAAAATGATTATCACCGTTTTTGCTGCAGCATTTAGTTATATATCGCAACACAAGTTTACTTTTAAACAAGTTACCAAACAACCTAAGGAGAAGTGGAGGGTAAATTAGTATGGATTTTTTCCAACCACAAGATCATCAAAATGTAAGTAGTAAAATATACTCTATACTGCTTCGCTATCAAAAATTAGGGGTTTGGATAGTGATGCTTGCTGCCTATGCCTACCTAGCTGTTCAACTGTCTAACTTCAAACACTATCCCGAATTCTTTCAGCAGTTGAAAAATGTTTCATTTTTTCAATTTTCTTGCTTAGTCCTTGTATTTATTTTGCTTCCATTCAATTGGTCTTTGGAAGCATTCAAATGGCAGAAACTTATTTCAACTTCTCAACCTATTTCATTTCAAATTGCTCTTAAATCTGTTTTTGCCGGAATTTATACTGGTTTTTTTACTCCAAACAGAATCTCCGAGATGCTAGGGCGCGTACTGTTTTTGAAATCTGAGAACAGAAAAGCAGGTGCCGTTTTGAGTGTAGTCAATAGTTTGACACAGAATATTATCATGACATTGTGTGGGATTCCTGCCTGTATCTTTTTTTTCTCCAGAACCTCCAAAAGTTTGAATCCTGATGGTTACCATTTTATTATTTGGGTAACACTCTTTCTATTCTTTTCTCTGCTGTTATATTTTCTCTTACCGTATTTAAGCCGTAGAACTTGGTTCTCAAGAATAGCTTCCTATACTGCTATACTAAAAGCATATAGCCATAAGGACTTATTTCGAATTTTATTGCTTTCCCTATTGCGGTATGTAGTTTTTTGTACACAGTTTTTTCTGATGTTGCGGTTTTTTGGAGTCGCTTTAACACCCCTACAAGCGCTTATTGCCATTCCCGCCAATTATCTTTTTGTCACCTACACCCCCTCAATTGCCTTTTCAGAAGCTGCAGTCCGAAGCTCTTACGCCATCCTTTTTATCGGTGCTTTTTCACCTCAGTTGGTGGGAATAGCTTTAGCGGGAGTTAGTATTTGGGTGGTTAATTTTTGCATTCCCCTATTGATTGGATCCATTATTATGTTAAGGATGAATAGGGTAGATTCAGTGTAAACATGAAATTATCCAATTTCGAAAATCTTCCTCGTTCTTTGGGATAAACGCAAATCAGTAACAAAACCTACGGCTTTTGGACTGTTGGAAGATTGACTGTTGGATATATCATTTCAAGAATCTAAGTGCATACAAGAATTATCATATAGCGTGGGCGAATTTACGCTCTGGAAAACTGTGTTCATTTCTTTTTAGTTCTATATAGTGCCTGAACGAAAACCCGCATTTTTCTGAAAATTTTCAAATTACGCGATTTTGACTCAGGAAAAATGGCGCCAGATTTCCGTGAGCGAAGACAAAAAAATAAATTTATACATATATTTACAAACAAGCACAATTATTTATCT
>CANFFA010000253.1 GCA_947445425.1 Paludibacteraceae bacterium | reverse complement strand
CAAGCGTACCATTCTACTAAATTCTGCTGGAAATGCATTGCCAATCACCGAAATAACTCCTACTGCACCCAAGGTAATCAATGGAAATGTAATACCATCATCACCAGATATTACCATAAAATCTTTCGGCTTGCCGTAAATAATATCATCAATCTGCGTGAAATTACCAGAGGCCTCTTTTATAGCAACGATATTTTTATATTCTCTTGCCAAACGCAATGTTGTTTCAGCAAGCATATTTACGCCCGTCCTACCTGGAACATTATAAAGTATTATGGGTAATGGAGAAGCCTTCGAAACAGCAGCATAATGCTGATAAATACCTTCTTGTGATGGTTTATTATAGTAGGGAGTTACGGTTAGAATGGCATCAATTCCTTTAAAATCGTAAGTATGAAGTGTTTCAACTATTGATTTAGTATTATTTCCACCCATTCCCAATACGATGGGCAAACGTCCGGCAGCTTGCTCAACTACAAAACGAGTCACCGCTTCTTTTTCTTGCTCTGTTAGGGTTGGCGTTTCAGCAGTAGTACCGCAGACTACTAAGTAATCCGTACCATTTTTTACTTGGTGCTCTATCAATCGGGCCAAGGCGTCGAAGTCTATCGACTCATCATTTTTGAAGGGTGTAATCAGCGCAACACCCATTCCTGTCAGTTTATTATTGATCATGTAGGAATAGTACAATTTGTTTGCAAAAGTAAGCTTTTAATCGCTTGTTTGTATGCTTTTGAGGTAAAAAATTATTTGATTAAAAAGATAGGTTTGATCCAATTGCTCACCTTCTTCGGCCTTTTGGGATACTAAACCATCAACATCCAAAATGAAATCATACAATTGGAAATCACTTTTTCGGATTCCGACTTTACAGCTGGCTTTTGCGTACAATGCCAAATACTGTAGAGGCATGATGGGCTGAAGTGTTAAATCAATCAATAAATCAAACTCCAAATCCTCTATTTCATTCAAAAACATTGATTTAGGAATATCCAATAGATTGGTTTGTTCTTGATTCAAGACTCTAAAATCTGGCATGAGTGAAGTGGTCACATTCTTCTTATCTAAAAATCCCCACGCCACAACTTTTTTACCATCCTGTTGCAAGGATTGAATGATGCTTCGTATTTCTTTATTTTTTTCCAAATAATCACTTTCGAACAACAAAAAAACTGTTTTGGCTTTCTTGTAAGTAACAAAACGACGTTCACGAACAGCCACTTTTAGATGACGTTTGGCAGTAAATCGGAAAATAAATTCATCTAGTATTTTCAACATTTTTAGATACAGGTAAATAGTTACAAGATAAGAAACAGTCAAGTAATTTTAAATCTACTTATTTAATATAAGTACTTAAACAATTACTCTACATTAGCGGTTTCAGTTACTATCATTGACAGAAATGTTTTTTCATCCAATAATACAACTCCTAATTTCTCCGCTTTTTTAAGTTTTTCAGGACCAATATTTTCACCGGCCAAAATATAAGATGTTTTTGAAGAAACACTTCCAATATTTTTCCCTCCATGTTGCTCGATCATAGCTTTGTATTCATCGCGAGAATGTTGTGAAAAAGTACCACTGATAACGATGGACAAACCAGTTAAAGAATTTCCCCTTGCTTGAAGTTTTTCTTCTGAAAGACTCATTTGCAATCCTGCAACTTTCAAAGAATTAATCCTTTCTATGTTAATTGGGTCTGAGAAATACAACACTACACTCTGTGCAATGCGCTCTCCAATTTCGTCAACAGCTATCAATTCATCAAAACTAGCTTTCTCTAGTGCTTCAATATTCTTCAATGCAAAAGCTAATTTTTTGGCAATGGTTTCACCCACAAAGCGAATTCCCAAAGCAAAAAGTACACGTTCAAATGGAATGGACTTAGATTTTTCACAACCAGCTTGAATATTATAAGCAGATTTTTCACCCAAGCGATCTAATTGAACTAAGTCTGAAATTTTCAAACTGTAAATATCGGAATAATTCTTTAATAATTCATTCTGAAAAAGCAAATTTATAGTTTCACTTCCCAGACCATCTATATTCATTCCTTTGCGACTTACAAAATGCTCCATTTTACCCTTTATTTGTGGTGGACAGGCATTTTCATTTGGACAATAATGTGCGGCTTCCCCTTCGTATCGAATCAAGGCAGCACCGCATTCTGGACAGTTTTTGATAAATTGAACTTTGTCACCTAACATAAACCGCACCTCTTTGTCAACGGCTGTGATTTTGGGAATAATCTCCCCTCCCTTTTCAACAAAAACCATATCGCCAATGTGCAAATCAAGTGCTGCAATAATGTCAGAATTATGCAAAGAGGCCCTTCTGACTGTAGTACCTGAAAGTTGAACTGCATCTAGGTTAGCTACCGGCGTAACCGCTCCTGTCCTACCCACCTGATAGGAAACTGAATTCAACCGCGTCACTGCTTTTTCTGCTTGAAATTTATAGGCAATGGCCCAACGGGGAGATTTGGCCGTAAAACCGAGTGACCGTTGTTGCGATAAGGCATTGACTTTAATTACAATACCATCAGTGGCAACTGGTAGATTTTTACGTTCAATATCCCAGTATTTAATAAATTCAAAAACTTCTTCAATCGTCTTACAAACCTTAGTTGCATCTGAGACTTTAAATCCCCAACGATGAGCCGCTAGTAAATTTTCAGAATGAGAATTGCTTGGTAAATTATCACCTAATAAATAATAGAGATAAGCATCTAGTTTTCTGCTTGCTACTACTGATGAATTCTGTTGTTTTAAAGTTCCTGAAGCAGCATTGCGTGGATTGGCAAATAATTGCTCTTCTTGTGCTTCTCGCTCTCGGTTAAGATCTTCAAAAACAGACCAAGGCATCAAAATTTCGCCTCTAATTTCAAACAAAGCTGGAAAGTTTCCATGCAAACGCAAAGGTATACTTCGAATCGTTTTGACATTGGCAGTAACATCATCTCCTTTTTCGCCATCCCCACGGGTTACTGCACGAATCAATACACCATCCTGATAAGTCAATGAAATAGAGGTCCCATCATACTTTAATTCACATACTAATTCAAAATCATCATTCAAAGTACGAGCCACTCTATCGTAAAATTCAGTCACTTCTGTTTCTGAATAACTATTAGAGAGCGACAACATTGGGTAGACATGAGCAACTTGATTAAAGCTAGTATTCACATCGCTTCCAACACGTTGTGTAGGAGAATTTGGATCAAAAAAATCTGGATTTTCTTCTTCCAATTTTTGTAGTTGACTTAACTTGGCATCAAACTCAAGGTCGCAAATGGTTGGTGCAGAAAGAACATAATAATTATAATTACACTGTTCTAACTCACGACGTAAAGTCTCTATTTGGGTTTTGATCATCGTTTATCTTGACTAAATATCTAATTCAAGCAATTAATTTGAAATTACACAGTAATTAGCTTATCAAAATCTGTCCAAAAACTAGGATATGATTTACTAACCACTTGTGGGTGCTCAATGATGAGGGGTGTAATAATAGCCGCTGGCGCAAATGCCATGGCCATACGATGATCTTCGTAAGTAGCGATACTAATCGTATCAGGCACTTTACATTTTTCACCTTCCCAAGCCAACATACCTTCTTCTGGTTCAAAGAGTACATATCCCAATTTACGCAATTCATTAATTAAAGCAGCTACGCGATTGGTCTCTTTTATTTTCAAAGTTTGTAATCCTCTAAATTCAAAAGGAATAGCTTTTAAACAACAAGTGACTGCGAATGTTTGTGCTAAATCTGGCTGATCGCTAAAATCATATTCAAATCTATCAGTTTGCTGACCATTTGGAGTAAGTAGTGCACCATCAGTAAGATAGTCCGTTTTGACGCCCAATTGCTCAAAAAGCTCAGCGACTTTACTATCACCTTGATAACTATCTTGCTGTAATCCAATTAAATATATTCCACCACTTCCAACGAGTGATAATATTTCAAACCAATAGGATGCAGCTGACCAATCCGATTCAACTTTAAAAGTAACTGGAGTGTATTCTTGTGATGGAATGGAAATTACATTATCTGCAAATTCGACTTCCACGCCATATTCTTGCATCATTTCCAAAGTCATTCTGATATAAGGTACTGAAATCACTTCACCTTCCAAAATAATTTTCAGACCATTTTGCATGAGGGGTGCCACCATCATTAAAGCAGAAATATATTGACTACTTATTCCACCATTAAGATGTATTTCACCACCCATCAGTGCACTACCACTGATTTTCAAAGGTGGAAAACCCTCTTTTTCAATGTATTCTATTTTTGCACCAAGTGTATTGAGTGCATCTACCAATAGTTTGATAGGACGTTGTTTCATTCTTTCGCTTCCGGTAATCACCCATTCTCCAACTGTTTTAGACAAGAAGGCAGTCAAAAAGCGCATAGAAGTACCTGCTGCACCTATGTCAAAAGTTGTATCGTTAGAATCGAGGGCTTGTACCAACACACGGGTATCATCACAATCAGCAAGATTCTCAATTTCATAAGGACTATAAGACAATGCATCTAAAATCAAGGCACGGTT
>CANFFA010000252.1 GCA_947445425.1 Paludibacteraceae bacterium | reverse complement strand
GAAAAAGATCTCAGATTAATTAAGCATTTTGCAATGACAAAAGTCGCAGACAAAAAAATAACGGAAGAGACAAAAATCGCTGTAATCTATTCTATTGGAGAGATAAGCGATGAAATGGGGGAAGGAATTGTTGCACGAGAAATCGTAAAAACCATAGGCGAAGTTGCGAAGGATTCAACTATCAAGTCAGTAGTTTTACGGGTAAGTTCTCCAGGAGGTAGTGCTTATGCGTCTGAGCAAATCTGGCACGCACTGAGTGAACTTAAAAAAGCCAAACCTCTGATCATCTCTATGGGCGACTATGCAGCATCGGGTGGTTATTATATCTCCTGTATGGCTGATGTAATTGTGGCACAACCGACTACCATTACCGGCTCAATAGGCATATTCGGCGTAATTCCAAACATTCAAGGTTTGAATGATAAAATTGGGATCACTTACGATGGCGTAAAAACGAATAAAATGAGTGATGCTATTACTGTAAATCGCCGTTTTACACCAGAAGAGCGTGATTTAATGCAGAATTATGTGAACAGGGGATATGAATTATTTGTTAAACGCTGTGCGGAAGGTCGTAAAAAATCGATTACCCAAATAAAAGACATTGCGGAAGGTCGCGTTTGGACTGGAGAAGATGCCTTGAAAATTGGGTTGGTAGATAGAATTGGTGGTTTAGAGGATGCTATTCAACTGGCGGCATCTAGAGCAAAACTAAAAACTTATCAGGTGGATGAGTATCCAGAAAAAGAAAATTTAGAACAAAAATTCTTGAAAAATTTAAGCCAGGATGTAGAAACTAGTTTCTTAAAATCGCAACTTGGAGAACAGTATGACACTTTCAAACAACTGTCAAATCTAAAGAAATTACAAGGCATACAGGCACGTCTGCCCTATGATATACTCATACGATAAATGAGTCGCTGATCATTTAGCAAATCACACTCAGGTAAAAACTTATCTTTCCAAGTAGGCACATCTTTAATTATGAATTACACCTAATTAATTATGAATTAATTATGTTAAAGCAACATTTACAACAAAAATTACAACAGAAACTATCACCAGCCCAAATTCAGGTGATAAAAATGCTCGAAGTGCCTACTTTGGAGCTAGAGGAGCGTATCCGTCAAGAACTGGAAGAAAACCCAGCATTGGAAGAGGGTGTAGAAGTTGAAAATGACAGTGATGAAATTGAATTAGATCAAAACCAGATAGACGAAGGTAACAATGAAGTTATTGATCTTGATGGATATATGTCGGATGATGATATCCCAGACTACAAATTAAAAACCAATAATAACTCTAAAGAAGATAAGCACGAAGAGATTCCATTCGCAGCTGGAATGACTTTTCACGAATACCTCATCGAACAAGTTAATCTATTGCTATTGAATGAAAAAGATCGCTTATTGACAGAATATGTGATTGGAAATATTGACGATGAAGGTTACCTACGCAGAACAGCAGAAGCGATGGTGGATGATATTGTTTTTCAATCCGGAATTCAAACGTCTGATCAAGAGATGGAAAAATCTATCCTTTTGGTACGACAATTTGATCCGCCGGGAGTTGGAGCTTTCTCCTTACAAGAGTGCCTTTTGCTTCAATTGGAGCGAAAGTCACCAAATGCTATTATTCTTTTAGCAAAAAATATTTTAGAGCATTACTTTGAAGAATTTTCAAGAAAGCACTACGATAAAGTTATAAAAGGATTGGAAATTGATGATGAGATGCTAAAAAAAGCAATCTCAGAAATCACCAAATTAAATCCAAAACCGGGTAATGCCTGGAGTGGCAATATTTTGGAAAAATCAATGACAACAATTGTTCCAGATTTCATTCTTGAAAATGATGAAGATCAACTGACAGTTCATCTTAACAACAGCAATATCCCGGAACTTCGTGTAAATTCCATTTATAACGATATGTTTCAGGACTATACGGGAAACAAACAGAACCAACATCGAGAGATGAAAGATGCTGTACTGTTTGTAAAACAAAAAATTGATTCCGCCCGCTGGTTTATAGATGCCATCAAGCAACGTCATCAAACCTTACTAAACACCATGATTGCCATCGTGGAGTATCAACATGCATTTTTCATTGAGGGTGATGATACTTATCTGAAGCCAATGATCTTGAAGGACATTGCTGACATTACTGGACTCGACATCTCAACCATTTCTAGGGTGAGTAATAGTAAATATATTCAAACTGAATTTGGCGTTTTTCCAGTAAAATATTTCTTTTCAGAATCAATGACCAATGATTCTGGCGAAGAGGTTTCTACGCGTGAAATCAAACAAATACTACAAGAGTTCATTGACAAAGAGGATAAAAAAAATCCAATGACTGATGAGGCTCTGATTGAAGTTTTGAAAACAAAGGGCTATATCATTGCCAGACGTACCGCTGCAAAATATCGCGAACAACTCAATATACCGGTTGCCCGCATGCGTAAAGAGATATAAGGACGAAGGTCATAGGACATTGGTCAACAGAATCTAAATACCAAATCATTCGTCGCAGTAAAAATGAAATTGTGACTCATTACTTATAAAACTCTATGAATAAATTCCACAAAATCATCTCCATCATTTTCCAACCTTTACTCATGCCTACTTTTGGTATGATGCTGTTGATGAGTTTGTCGGTATTTTCAATACTTCCTAGCAGTTGGCGTTGGATTGCCATTGCTGGAACATTTATATTCACAGCGATTCTCCCCGCAATACCAATTTTTCTAATGTATCGAAGAGGGGAAGTTACAGATGTATTCATTTCGAAGCGACAAGAGCGCACCATGCCCTATCTTTTTTCATTTCTTTCCTACTTCTTTTGGGCGTTATTTTTGTGGAAAACGATGCAATTTCCTCTATTTATTGTAGCAATGGGAGTAGCTGCTGGATTGGCGATATTTATTATCGTTTTCATCAACCTAAAGTGGAAAATTAGCGCGCACATGGCAGGTATGGGTGGATTGAGTGGCGCTGTATTTGGGGTATCTTATCGCATGGCTATCAACCCATTGTGGTTATTTGTTCTACTTTTCACAACCTCTGGATTGGTGGCAATTTCTCGTATCGAACTAAAGGCCCATACTCCTTTACAAGTCTTGGCAGGATTTGCATTGAGCTTCATACTTGTATTTACAGCTTGTTTGATTTTTTAACAAGCAAAATTATGGGTCATATTAAATAAAAGGAAGAATAAAATCAATTTTCAAATAATTATTCACTAAAAATAAAGTTATGATAACAATAGACCAACTGAAAAATGTGTTGGAGCGCGAGGATGCACTGAGGAGGTACCTTTGACGTCGATTCAAAGTTAATTCAAATTATAGAAGAGGAATTGCGTACACAAGTCCCTGGTTTTTGGGAAGATTCAAAAGCTGCTGAAGAGCAAATGCGTAAAGTTAGAGAGTTGAAAAATTGGATAACCGGTTACAATGAAGTTAAGGCGGCAGCCGATGAATTGCAACTTTCATTTGATTTTTACAAAGAAGAGGCAGTTACAGAAGAAGAGGTCGATGAGGCCTATCGGGTAACACTCGAATTGATCGAGAACCTCGAAATGAAAAACATGCTGTCTCACGAAGAGGACAAATTGGGAGCGGTGATTAAGATTGTAGGAGGTGCCGGTGGTACTGAAGCACAAGATTGGGCTCAAATGCTTTTTAGAATGTACCAACGTTGGTGTGAGCGCCAAGGCTACAAGTGTGAGATTACCAATATTCAAGAAGGTGAAGAGGCTGGAATCAAAACGGTTACCATGCAAATTGAGGGTGAAATGGCCTATGGTTACCTCAAGAGCGAAAATGGAGTGCATAGATTGGTGAGAGTTTCTCCCTTTAATGCACAAGGCAAGCGGATGACCTCATTCTCTTCTGTATATGTAGTTCCTTTGGTAGATGATACCATTGAGATAGAAGTAAATCCTGGGATGTTATCTTGGGATACTTTCCGATCTTCTGGTGCCGGTGGTCAAAATGTCAACAAGGTAGAAACTGGTGTACGATTGCATTATAAATTCGTCAACCCAGTGACCAATCAGCAAGACGAAATTGTAATTGAAAATACTGAAAGCCGTTCGCAGTTTGGAAATAAGGACAATGCGATTCGTTTATTAAAATCCCAATTGTATGAATTAGAATTGGAAAAGCGCAGGCAAGCTTCTGCTGTTGTTGAAGCTGGAAAGAAAAAAATCGAATGGGGTTCTCAAATTCGTAGTTATGTTTTTGATGACAGACGCGTAAAAGACCACAGAACGAATTACCAAAGTTCTAATGTTCAGGCAGTAATGGATGGTGATATTGATGCTTTTATCAAAGCTTATTTGATGGAATTTCCGGATTAAAACTCAAGGGGTATGGCGAATGGTCTTACCCCTTTTTTGACATGAAATTTCATAGATAACAAAACCCATTGCACCCAATTCTTGTTATAATGATTGTAACCAAGACAAAATAAATGAAAAGAACAACATTCCTTTTAATTCTCATTTACCATTTTGGACGCGCTCTGGCAAATGATTATTCACAAGTCGACCAGGAATCAAAATCG
>CANFFA010000251.1 GCA_947445425.1 Paludibacteraceae bacterium | reverse complement strand
TTGCCAAATAATAGATGCTTAATTTTTTATTGATAATTAAGTAGGTACTGACAATAAAAAACAAGAATTCTACCCCCATTTTGGATGTAACATAATAGGCTTCACTTAGCGCTATAGCTTGAAAAGTAGAGAGAAAATTTAATAACACAAATAGAGAAAGTACAACCGGCAAAGCTAATTTGAGAAAAGAAAAGTCAGCGCTTACTCTATTTTTATGAATTTGATACAATGAAATAAAACATACTACTAATAGAAAAACCGTTAAAAAGATTTGTCTTGGCATCAAAACAGGATCTATAACGGTTTCGGTATAAATGAATGGTAGTAGACAAAAAAAACAAAAATAGATTTGATTGAAAATCTTTGAGTTGGATTCTTTTATATTACTCTCTCTTTTCATCTTGTATTTCTGTCAAATTTTAAGTGCTTCTATTTTCAGACGCAATTCATCACAAAGATAGCAATATTTAATTTTATATACAATTTTTAAGGATAGGTCTTGATTCGACGAATGGTAAAGTTTAATGCAAAATCGGCTGAACTTCCAGATAGAAGTTCAGCCGATTTTATTAATTGCAATTTTTTAATGGTTAAAGACTATTGTTTTACCACTTTTTTCTCCACACTTCCGGAAGTAGTATAAATCCTTGCAATATAAACACCTTGTGGTAATCCACTTACCGAAATCTGGTCAGTATTGTGAACCAACTTGGTAAATATCACTTTACCCTCTAAATTTAGCAAAGTCAGAGTAGCTTGTGCATCCAGACCATTTACGGTAAAGTATTCAGTGGCTATGGTTGGGTAGACATTTATGCTTAATACATTGTTTGAAGTAATACCTGTACTGGCTGGACCAACGATGTTCATAAAGTTCTTCCATTGATTGGCAGTCTTATAGCTGGATGTTAAACCATTGGGAACGTACAGCGTACAAGAATCTTTGTTTATGAATGAGAAAACCTCTGACGTTAAGCTAAAACTAATTGGTGTTACAGAATTGGCAGTTATCGATTTTAATGCTGTACATCCTGAAAAAGCAGCATTTCCAATGCTTGTAACTGTACTTGGAATATTGATGCTGGTGAAGCCACTGCATTGATAAAAAGCATTATCACCAATGCTGCTAATGCTTACAGGTATTGTAATCCCTGTTAATTTGGCACAGCTTGAAAATGCACCAATACCTAGACTAGTAGTAGTTGAGGGAATAGTATATGCTCCAGATTTACCAGCAGGATAGCTTAATAAGCTACTTAAATCTTTATTGAAAAGGACGCCATTGACAGCTGTGAAATTAGGGTTACTGGCTCCTACTGTAAATTCAGTAAGGTTAGAACAACCCGTGAATGCATAGCCTTCAATGCTGGTCACTGAACTTGGAATGTCTATGGCAGAAAGCGTTATGTTTTGATAAAAGGCTTCACTGCCAATACTTGTAACCGTATTTGGGATTTTATATACCCCAAGTTTTCCCAAAGGAAATATTTTAATAATAGTTTGATCTTTATTGAACAATACGCCGTCCACCGCTGAATAAGTAGGATTAGTGGCATCAACAACAAAGGCCGATAATGCTGTACAATTTAAAAATGCGTATGAGCCTAAAGCTACAATTGAGTTCGGTATATTTATGTTAGTCAATTTATTACAAGCAAAAAATGCGTAAATACCAATAGAGCTAACACTGTTTGGAACTACCAAATTTGTCAAGCCAGTACAAGCACCAAAAGCAACATTTCCGATGGTAGTCAGCTGATCTGGTAAGGTTATGTTCGTTAATAAGTTACAGGTATAGAACGAATAATCTCCAACTTTAGTAACTGAAGAAGGAATGGTATAAACCCCTGATTTTGCCGGTGGAAATTGGACGATCGTTGACATTGATTTATCAAACAATACCCCATTCACTACAGCAAATTTTGTATTACTTGGATCAATAGCAAATGATTGCAAAGCAGAGCAATTTCCAAAAGCATAGGCAGAAATATTAATCAATGTAATTGGAAAGCTCATACTTGTTAATCCAGTGCAACCGTAAAAAGCATAGGTTCCAATGCTGCTCAATGTATTGGGTACAAGGACGTAAACCAGTGAGGTTTTGGATGCTTTGGCTACACTATTATAAAAGGCGTAGGTTGGTATCTCATTTTGGTTATAATCACTAGTAGTAGTGGAAGTACCACTGGTTCCAATATATGCGGATATGTTCGCAAGATGTAAATCAATTACCGATAAAATTGGCATCTCGTCTCGCATACATTTAAAATCACTGGCATCAATATTACCAGTCACATTGAGCTGCGTAACCGTAGATTTCTCATTACTAGTTAGTAAAGTAGATAGCGTTCCTGCTGTTGTAATATTAATCGTTTTGGTAACTTGCGCTTGAGAAAATAAAGTGATAAACAGTAGCGATAACAGAAGAAAATGATTTTTCATAAATAATTATTTATAATGAGATGACAAAAATACACTTTTTTTTAATAAAACAATTTGCAATTCGAATAATTTTGTTATTTAAGTTTTTGAAGGCATAAATGTGAATTTAAACAATACAGATTGCTTTTCATCATTTAACTTCTTTGTAATCAATGTATAAGCTTATGTAGTTCAGTCTCTGAAATTAATATTTTGAAATAGAAAGTGTATTTATGAAGAAAATAACTGTTCACTAAAGCGAGTTATCAGCTTCATTTTCCATACCAGATAGCCTGTTACTAAAATCAACAAAAACCAAAAACCATCACCCAAAGGTAAGGGTGGGTCAGTAGGATCACCGCCTGGATCAGCACCCCCAGTACTTTGACGATTACTGATTTCACTTGTGGCTGAAAAGTCTTCACTTAAAGATGAAAACCCGGGCGTTCTAGTTGCTTGTGCCAAGCTGGCATTTCTTGTGTTTGCAAATGAGGATCCACTCAAACCGATGCCACTGCTTAAATTGGAATTTCTATTGTGCGTTAAATTTCCAGTTTGACCTATTGTAGTATGGGCTTCATGAGTAGCACTGGAATTTCCCTGAGGATAGGTATGGGAAAGTGTATTTTGAGTCAGAGAAGATGATTCAGTACTGTAATTTGGCGATCTTGAATAGGAATTGTTTACTATCGGTATTTCTGTTTCTATATAACTATCATAATTTGTTCCAGACTTTGGTGCATTTGTAATCTTACCATGAAAACTTACACCCTGTTTACTTACGAAATAGTCCACAGAAGGATGCAAAACAAAACTAACGATTGATGTATAGAAAAATACCATTGACAATACTGCCAATGGTAAAATCCAAACAAATATGTTAGTTTTGTTAGTCATTTTGAAGTTGACAAAAATTTGCAAAAATAGATTGAACTAAAAGCACCTTGCAGACTCCTTAATTTGTGTTTGTCTTTACCCTAATTTTGGATTTAATAATGGGGTATAAAGATAATCATAGAATAAAGAAATACAACAGTTTAAATGCTAATATTTGTAGTTTAATCTAATTTATTTAGCCAACCTTTTCTACTCAAAAATCACACTGTATACACTACACCTGTTAATTTTTCAGACTGTTTCCATAATTTCCGTGCACTCTCTTTGTTTTGTGCTGCTTGGGTTGCTTGTACAACAATCGGAAAACCTTTCATTTCACGCTTCCCGTCTGGCCCATAGTACATACCACCTTTTGCGTGTTTATCTACGGCAGCTCTCAATTCGGGCAATACACCCATTTCGGCTGGTTGAATAAAAAATAGGAACAAAGGTCGTAAAATTCTCATCAGCCATTTGGATCCAATGTGTTGGAATAAATTGGTGTCCGACACCCCTGGATGGGCTGCCAAGGCGATACAATCCATTTTGTGTGTATCAAAAAATCTTTGTAATTCGAAGGTAAATAGCAAATTGGCTAATTTAGATCTACCATAAGCCTTTAAAGGTGTATATCCTTTTCCATTTTCAAATAGTAAATTATCGTAGTCAACTTCCCCTTTCTTGTGTGCAATACTACTGACATTTATCACTCGCGCCTTGGGGGTATTCTTTAACACACTTATCAATAGTCCTGTAAGTGCAAAATGACCCAAATGATTGGTACCCAGTTGACTTTCAAATCCATCATCGGTCAATTGATAAGGCACCATCATAATACCAGCATTGTTCAACAAAAGATCCAAGTGTGTATATTGGTTCTTAAATTTAGCCACAAAAGAGTGGATGGAGGCCAGATTCATCAAATCTAGTTCCATAACCTCAATCTTTGCAGTTAAATTTGATTGGCGAATCTTTTCTTTAGCCGCTTCGCCCTTTTCAAGCTTACGACACGCAAGAATAACCAATGCACCTTTATCTGAAAGCGCTTTTACCGCCTCAAATCCAAGTCCGCTATTTCCACCGGTAACGATAACGGTTTTACCGGTTTGAGATGGAATATCTTTAGTTGTCCAACTTTGAAGTGTCATTTTATAATGGGTTTGAATGTTGTTTTTATGTTTATAAAACAATTAGTTGTAGAAATAAGTTTTCTGCTGAATTTCAATTTATCTTTAGGCTACAATTTCCATAATATTGGTTATTTCTGTCTGCTTTTTATTCACTAAATCA
>CANFFA010000250.1 GCA_947445425.1 Paludibacteraceae bacterium | reverse complement strand
TGGGGTAGCAAATTGCCCTGTCTTCAATATCTATTGCGACACTTTAGTAATTGACAATGATATTACTTTACAAGCAGGATTGTTTATTTTTGCTAGACGGGTGGTGGCTCCTAATGGAACAAGTATCGTGTTAAGCAGAGTGTCAAACAATTACGTTCCCTTTTCAATCTTAACACAAGAAATCGTTGATGCCAATGATAATCCATCTTCAATTAATGTAAATGCGATTAATGCTGATGGTACTTCTATCCTTGCAAGTATAAAAGCTACAGGTCAGGAATGTGGTTTGAATTGGCCTGCAGAAGATGCCGCTGCTACTCCTTTTTTTGCTGCTAATTTAGATTTGTCACAATTGTACTACGGACAAGCTTTACAATTGTCATTGATGTCCATTTTTTCATTAGCAACTGTAGTATTTACAACTAGCTTTGATGTTGCTATTAAGCAATTGCAGTGGATTTCTAATCTTGGTAGGTTTGGAGATGATACGAAGATGCTTGCTGCCCAGGCCAATTCTTTCTGTAGTACTTTATCAGCAAAACGAGCACTTCCAAATGGTGCTATTTTAGTGCCGTTTTTGGACTTGTCGGTATATAACTTAAAGGCGAAAGCCACTCTAGATTATTTACAAACTCAACAAACAGCCTATGATAACTTGCAAGCTCAGATTAATAATGTGAAACTGTGGTCTGACAACGCGCAAGTTTTGGTACAGGTAAATAGTATTGAAACAAATTTATATGATAATTTGGAAGTTCAAGCCCAACAAACTTTTGAACAAGCACAATATGCAAGAATGCTTGCAGGACAGGAAATTGTGATTGAAAATAATGAATTGTTTGGTTTGAAAGTTGCCTTTGATCGTGGTGTTGAAAACTGGAAGGCGAAAGAGCAAACAAAAGCAGCAATGGATATGGTTACTGGAATTGTTCAAATTCTAGCTCAAATTCCTACAATCATTGCAGCAGGTCCAGAAATGGCTATTTTGCCAACGATTCAAACTGCTGCTGGTTTAGCAACAAGTGCAACAAATATAGCCAGTGCAATTGTAAATAAAATCACTGCTAAAGCAGATGGAGCTAGTAGTCAGGGAGGAGATTCAAATCAAGATGCAGGTGAGATAGAGTTAGAAATGGCTGAAATTAATCCAAATGCATCATCAAGTTCTGTTACTACAGGCACTCCAACTACTCCAACCACACCAACCACACCAGTAACTCCATCTACTCCAGCAGCCAAGCCAACAGCTGCAGAAGTGGATAAGGAAAAAGCTGAGAAAACACAAGAAAAGTTAGTTGCGGCAGGAAAAAGTGTTGGTGAGGGCGCAACGAAAATCGTGAATTCTGCTATGAGAATTTATGATATTTCAAGAACTGCCGAAAAATTGGAAAATGAAGGGGACAATGCATTAAATTTAGCAAATAGTACCCTGAATAAAACTTTCAGTAGTATTAATTTAACGGGTATTAATGTTGTTACAGGTGGTGAACAGTATTGGGCTTCATTTAAAATTGATGTTGAACAAATGTTCACGCAAATTGATAGTTATGATATCGATGGTGCTTCAGAATACAAAGTTGCTTTGTTGAAATTGGTGATTGCCGGAAAATCTTATTGCGATGCCCAAGTAGCTGTTTCTAAGGCTTCAACTGAGCTTGCTACAGCAAAAATGCAACAAAAAGCAGCTGCTGATAAACTTACTGTGTATCAACAACGTTCAGCGGCATTGAAATCAGAAATTGTAACGGATGAGGTTGTAGCTATTTTATTGTACACTAAAGTTTTAGATGCTAAGCGATCGGTGTATCTTGCATTTGATTCTTATTTAAGAGCAGCAGAGTATTTTACATTAAGACAAGAAAATACTTTTCCACCCATGCCTTTAATGACTGCTAAAGTGGATGTGTTTGCAAATGCCTTATCTCAGATTGGCGGAAATGAGTTGATATTGGCTTCGCTCAATCCAACACCTCAAAAAATGGGTGTTGCCGATAAGGGAGGTATAAATTTAACATTAAACGATCCAGAACTAATAGCTCAATTAAAGGCAAGTGCTTCTGCAAATTGGCAAATTAAGACTACTAATCCGAGTTTTAACGGTTTTGGTAGAGTTCGTTTGGATTTGGTAAGGGTTTATTTATTAGGGCTTACTAGCAAAGAAAATATCATG
The DNA here is from genome assembly GCA_947445425.1 of Paludibacteraceae bacterium. GTDB lineage: Bacteria > Bacteroidota > Bacteroidia > Bacteroidales > Paludibacteraceae > Paludibacter. The sequence goes on along the minus strand of CANFFA010000250.1, from coordinate 2,429 downwards.
GTACAGATTGTCACTACTGGTATTTATAACGATATTAATCCAAAGGGTGGTTTGCCAAATTTATTTGTTGGTGCACCGATGCGTATTAATTTTGTCTATTCTGGCTCAGCTGATAATCCAAATATTAGTTTTGATGGTCAAGTGCCAGTACATTATCAAAATGATTTTTTCCAGCCTACTCCCTTTAGTTCTTGGACCATCAGTGTTAGTAAACAATCAGGTGGAGCAGTTGACTTAAGTGGTTTAACTGGAATTTTGATTCAGCTGGGTGGAGAGGCAACCTCCATTTGATTTTAATATTGATCTACAAATGAAGCTGTTATGAAATCAAATCAAATATTAATAATGAAAAAGACTTTATAATACAGATTCTATAACAATAAAAATCCCATTGGCTAGAATTAATTCTAGCCAATGGGATTTTTTTTCTATCATTTGCAAATGTGCTATTGATAAGATTTATTGCAATCAGGCAGTCGTTTTGACTGAGGCCGTGGCCATTTTTTTTGATATATAGTTGTTTGTAGCACTTAGTCCCGATTGGTAAAGTTGGTCTTGTTGTTCTTTAGTAATTTGGAAATCAGTTGCAGAAATTCCAAAATCATCAATTTTAACAGACCTACTAAGTGCTATTGTACTTCTTTCATCTTCAAGGTCTTCTGTGTTCAATAAGATGTCAAATAAATTAATTGTGTACTGACGTAAATTGTCATAATCAAGATCTGCAACAACAGTTTTTTTATTTATATCATCCAAATGTAAACCTAATGTTTCCATATTGACCGCACCATCAACATCAAAAGTCGTAATTGGATAATTATACGCCACACCTCCATCTACATAAATATGATTGTCTGGATTGTTGTTTGAGAATTTCCAAGCGGTAAAAAAGAATGGAATCGACATAGACGCCCGAACTGCTTCTGCAACTACTACATTTGGAGTCGTTTGGAAAGAAAATTCTTTAATGTTTTTAGTGCTTAAGTCCGTTGCAAAAACATGTAAGTTTTTCATTTTTGCATTTTTAAGATCGGAGAAAGTCGCTGTTGGACTTAATTTCAGATCAGTTAAAATCCCTTTTATCCAGTTCAAAAAATAATCTCCTTTATACAGCCCATATTTTGTAAGGATATGAAGAACGTTTTTGTCGTCTTCAAATGAAATGAAGTTAGTTGAACTTACTATTTCGTAAATTTTGTCGGCATTGCATCCTATGCTCACCAATGTTGCGGTGATTGCACCAGCTGATGTTCCCGCTACTCGCTCAATACTGTTCATTAAGCCATTGTTTTCAAGTGCTTTAATTGCACCTGCATAAGCGATTCCTTTTACGCCACCCCCTTCGAAAACTAAATTTTTGATTGTTGAACTCATTTTTTTCTTGATTTGTATCAGTTTTAGTGATATTTTAAATTGTTTATTAATTTGCTGCCCATTTATAGTCTAGACAGTTTTATTCTTTAACAAAGTTAAGGATTTTATGTTGTGTAAAAGCGATATTAATCTTGAATAAATCAAAATTTAATAGGGTTGAAATAGAATTGAGATTTACTTGAAATTCTGTTCTATGTGTTAAATCTTTCTTGTAAATAATCCTGGTTTTATGGGGAAAGTTTAATCGGATGGGGCAATCTGGATTGCGAGTCGAATGCGGTAGAAAGGCAGAGTTTAGTTTGTATCTGTGGAGTGTCAAAGAAGCGAGACTTGGAGTGATTTGAGACCCGCACCAAGCCTCGCCCGAAAGTTCCTCTACATTATTAATGTTTAAAGGAATCCAAATATACGATTTTTGAGAGGCGAATGCAATAGATATACTGTGACTTGAACATGTTCTTCAACTATGTTCTTTAGCTATTTATTATAGGGTTGGTTAATGGAAATGAAAAGGGCTGGATCTCAAATTAGAGTTCCAGCCCTTTTTAAATGGTATGCCCTTATGCCAGCACAAAATCCAGCTGCTTTTTATCCAAATTGACCCTAGCCACTTTTACCGTTAGTTCATCATCTAGCTGATATTTCTTGTGATACTTACGCCTTCAGTCTTCTGAATGGGGATGCTTATATATTCTTTTGGTATACATGAAGTTAAAGCCTAGTACCGGACTTTAAAAATATATTTCAATATATAATATTTGTATTGAAATTCTTGAGGTATTGGTATCATTCTTGCTGCATGATTGTATCTTTGTACCATCAAAGGCAAAAATTGTATGCCTAAATTATATGAATACTTTGGTTTGGTTTTTTTGTTTTATTCTCAGGAGCATGAACCTATACATGTTCATGGAAAATTTCAAGAAACAGAGAGTAAAGCTGAAATAATTTTCGAAAATGGGAAGTTTAAGGAATTGGTTATTAGAGATGTACAGGGTAAAGCTCCTTTGGATACCCGTAATTTAAAGAAATTCAAGAAGATTGTTGAACTTTAT
>CANFFA010000249.1 GCA_947445425.1 Paludibacteraceae bacterium | reverse complement strand
TCAAATTTATAACTATCTGAATATCAAATAAAAGCAACACTACAAAAGTGCGTAAATCTCATTTTTACCCAAACGAAAAAGAGCAACTCATTTCTGAATTGCTCTTTTTGCGGTCTGGACGGGACTCGAACCCGCGACCCCCTGCGTGACAGGCAGGTATTCTAACCAACTGAACTACCAAACCGTGTAGTATACTTGTTGTGCATTGTTTTCTAATGCGATACAAAAGTACTGCTTTTTTTTGATTCTGCAATAGCTGTGGCCATCTTTTAGTAAATAAAATTTCCAAAACTCATCCAAAAACTCTTAAAGCAAAGATTTACAAATAGATGCAATTCTATTTATTCTTGATAAAATGTGATATTTTACAATCTAAGATAAATAATGTTGTAAATCATCACCTACTAACGAAACTAAATCAAGCAACACTACTATTCATCCTTCACACATCTTACCGCAAAACCATAATTCAAATTGTCCCTGGACCAATATACGCCATTGAAATTAAAACTCATATACCGACTCCAGGCTGTTCCGGCATCTTCTTGCGTCGATGTCCACCAATCACCATAGCGAGACATACTATTAAATCGACCAAAGTCAGCCCTATATCCACCAGGCATGGCACTAAAACCAGAAGAGTTATTAAAACTCAAATCAGAGCCAATTGCTAAAAGGTCTGAGAGTATATCTTTATCTGTTACCAATGACCACTCCTTAGAACCAGCCAAGGACTTACCAACACTGGGAGAATTACCCAAATGAGACGAAATATAAGCAATTAATTTCACCCAGTCTAAATCTGAGGAAACGTGCCACCCTTTGGGCGCTAAATAACGATTGTCCGCAACTGCATAAAAATTATAAAGACGACCAAATTTAGCGATAGTATCTGGATGTATTGAATTATTGTAGACCGACTGTCCGCCAGTGCGCAATGCAGCCCAGCTTACATTATCAGCAACATAAGGTATAAAATCGCCATTGCGATAGCGAGTCGTACGTAGATTCTCTGCCATCCAAAGCTGTGTGCCAATCTGTATCGTTTGATAAACATTGGCATCAGTATCGCGCAATGTTCCATACGTCAAATAGGGATTTAGAGAGATAAGCTGGGAACTGTGGGATTGTAAACTGACTGGATAATTTTTATCCACACAATTCATTAGAAGCGGTAGAAAGCCTAAGGCGCAGATCGCCTTAAGGAAAAGGTTAGAAGCTTTCATAATGGTATTTATTAAAAATGAATACCGAAACAAAACAAAGTAGATGCGTATGCATTTCCTTTGTTAAATATACATCCATCTCTATTCAAGGAAATGGGAATCAGTCCTATTGAATACTTATATATTAAGTTTTCAATGAATTTTACTTAAATCATAAGGGGTCTCTTGATACACGAAGTAATTTAACCAATTCGTAAACAACAAATTAGCATGACTACGCCAGCGTACCATCGGCTGGTCATTCGGGTCATTATTCCGATAATAATTTTGAGGCATGTTAATAGGCAAACCTTTCGCCAAATCACGCTTATACTCTGCATCCAAAGTGAGGGGCGAATACTCCGAATGCCCAGTAACAAAAAGCTCTCTACCATTGCGAGCCATCACCAGATAAACGCCTGATTCGGAAGATTCAGAAAGCAGTGTCAATTCAGGAACGCTCTCAATATCTTCAGTTCTAACTTCAGTATGTCGACTGTGTGGAACGAAAAAGACATCATCAAAGCCTCTGAAAATTGGATTATGAGGATCGAACTTAACATGTTCAAAAACACCAAACATCTTAGAATCAAGTGGATATTTAGGCACACCATAATAATGGTGTAAACCCGCTTGTGCCGCCCAACAAATAAACAAAGTGGAAGTTACATGCACTTTTGCCCAATCAAAAATCTTCGTTATTTCTGGCCAATACCTAACTTCCTCAAATTCTAAGAGTTCAACTGGTGCACCCGTAATGATCATCCCATCATAATTTAGCTCCTTGATTTCCTCAAAACTTTTATAGAAAGTCATGAGGTGCTCAATTGAGGTATTTTTGGAAGTATGACTTTCCATGTGAAGAAAATCAATTTCCAACTGAAGGGGTGAATTTGAAAGTAAACGTATCAAATCCGTCTCAGTGGTAATCTTAACTGGCATTAAGTTAAGGATTACAATTTTAAGGGGGCGAATCTCCTGACGAGAAGCACGTTCAGCATCCATTACAAAGATATTCTCCTCACGAAGTACATCAACCGCCGGTAAAGTAAAAGGTATATTCAGTGGCATAATAACAATTGACAATTGACAATAGACGATTAACAATTAAAATAAAATTTGAATTATTAATGGTGCATTGATAATGTTATAAAATTTATAATTCAATAGTACTTTCTATAGATTTCCCAATAATCGGAACTGCCGATAAATCCCTTTAAAAAGGCATTCAATTCTTCTAACAATTGAACCGATTGAAGAGAAACTCCCCAACACAAAGTATGTGAAAAACCTATGGGCAAGGAGATGTCAATATTTGGATATTTTAAGCACAAAATTCGTGCTAACTTTTCATCACAAATGGTGTATTTCAGGGTTCCATTCGCAACCATTTGAACCATTTGCTCTTGACTTTTATTTTTTAACTCTATTAAAAAGATTGTATCTGCTATCTCATTGGACAAATGATCCAAACGACTTTTGAAGGGAGAGTGTGATGGAATAAAAATGGTGTCTTTTGCCAACAATAAATGTTTATTTATAGGAGCAATTGCAGGCATCTGATCTTTATCCTTTATAAGCCTCTGAACTAAAACCTGTTTAGATATAAAAAAAGGATGCGTCAACAAAAGCTCCTTTTGAATTTCTGTTGTATTTGGAATAAAGCTCGCTACAATGTCATAATCACCATTTTTAATACCTGTGATACAGTTTCTAAAATCATTTTGTTGAGAAACAACCAATTCAAGACCTAAAGTATCTGCAAATGCTTTTACAATTTCATACTGAAAACCGACAACTTTATCCCCATTTTTAGAGAATCCCACACAGCTACTATCAATTAAAACGGATAGACGATTCGAGTTGAGGATGGATGGTAAATCATGAACCTGCTTTTTCTTGTTATGCACAAATAGAAAAATGCCACAAAACAGAAGTAATGCAGTGAAAACTAAACCTATTTGTTTCCTTTTATTCATTATAGAATGGTATTTAATCATAAAAGCTCCAAGATGCGCCCACTTTAAACACTGCAGGATTTAGTGGGTAATTGGGCATGGAGAAATAAGCACCCTTCATAAACAGCTGATTGACATTATAATACTCTGCAAAGAAACGGGTTCGTTTTAAATGAAAATTCAAGTAGACATTAACAAGTGGATAATTCCCAATCAAAGTCGTTGTTTGGGTATAAAACTGACCGGTAGCAGGCATATAAGTAGGGGCATAATAAGCTGAATTATATCGAACACTTGCACCCAGCTGCATGCTTAAAACATCAAACCAGAGATCGTTAAAATATAAATTATGATACAAGGCTAGTTCCGGAAGTGGAAGTATGGTCGGATGAGAACTGACCTGCCCCACCATCGTATTTTCCAAAGTGAATTTCCATAGATGTAAATCTTGCTTCAATTGTGCTGACAAAACTTGAATATTACCAGCGTACTGCGTCGGTAATGCTTTAGTATTGTAGTACACAAACTGAGTTACATTCTCCACCCCAACATTTAAGGAAAAAGAACGGGTTGGGAGAGAAAAAACACCTCCAACGTGGGTTCTGTAAATATTGGCAAAATCATTTTCCCATCTAAAGTGATTGGATTGATATTGTTGCAAGAAATAAGAGGGCCTATCACTGCGTACAAAACCATTGGCAACCAATGAAATACTATCCTTCCACAATTTAAAGAATCCGCCTGCATTCGCATCTAACAAAATGTTACCAGCCTTATAACCTAATAAAGTCAACTCGCCCAATACATTGTACTTAAATCTATTTCCACGCTGCTTTGATAAAACTCCACCAACTTTTGTACTAGAAAGATAGCGATCATCCAATAAAGAGTCCTGGTTAAAAGTATATTTCTGCACTTCATTTTCAACAAAAGCAGTCAAACCAAATTGCATCCAATTATTAAATTCTTCCTCCATACTCATGGAAAAATTATTCGTAAGCGTTTGAAGTGCAGAACTATCATTGGTCTGTTTACCCAACAAATAGGTATTTGTATAGAATTTCCTATCGGTTTCATTTTCAAAATAGCGCTTACGAACATCTTCCAATTTTATGGTATGCATAAAGCGGGTAACGGGAATGTAATCAATTCGAACAGAATCTTTTGAAACTTGAACTGTTCTATCAAAACCAAGAATATATTGGTGGTTGTAATAGGCCTCATTGCATTTGTAATTGGAATAACCTACTAAATTGGTTTGAATATCTTTACTGGCAATACCAATGGGATTGGTAATATCGGTTGTTTTAGTGATACCGCCATTTTCATAATTATTCAAGTTATTCGTGGAAAATGCACCAGTTGCCTTGTAATGAGAACCGTTGTAGGTCCCAAACAACGAACCTGAAAAACGTTTCACCCCTTGATTGGCATACTCTCCATTGG
>CANFFA010000248.1 GCA_947445425.1 Paludibacteraceae bacterium | reverse complement strand
AGGTAAAACTTGAATAATTTTATCAATGTTTTCGGTAGGAACATTCATCAATACATACTTTTTATCCTCGGCCATTTGAACGGCTTCAATTCTAAATAGTAGTTCGTCAAGAATAGCTTGCTTTTCTTCAGAAATCTTATTGTGTCCGATCAGTAGTGCTTCTGATTTCATTAGCACTTCAACCTCTTTTAGATGATTCGTAATTAAGGTGCTTCCTGAGCTTACGATGTCAAAGATTGCATCAGAAAGCCCAATTCCAGGAGCTACTTCAACTGAACCAGTGATGACGTGGATGTCAGATTTGACATTTTTGTCTTTTAAGAAGTCACTTAGAATTTCCGGATAAGAGGTGGCAATTACTTTTCCGTTGAACCAGTTTATATCTGTATATTCTATCTCTTTTGGAATAGCCAAGGAGAGTCTACATTTACTAAAGCCCAGTCGTTTAATAACAACAGCATTTTTTTTCTTTTCGGCGAATTCGTTCTCACCAACAATACCGATATCAGCCATACCATCAGCAACGGTTTGTGGTATATCATCATCACGGAGAAATAGTATTTCAAGAGGAAAGTTCCGTGCCGGTAATAATAGCAATCGTTTTCCAGACTCTAATTTAATGCCCGATTCGGTCAGTAGCAACATGGTTTCTTCAAATAACCTTCCTTTGGCTTGTACTGCTATTCTTAACATAAGATTGATAAATGATTTAAATTTGTGTTGTTTTGATTTTGAATCACAAAGGTACAAAAAATGTATGGATTCATATTTTAATTACAAAAAAAAGTCCGTTATCGAAATAACGGACTTTTTAAATTTAGCAAATTTTTTGCAAAAGTTTGGCAAATTATTTAGCTACTGAATCAACTTTAGTAGTGTCAACAGCTACGCTATCAACAACAACAGTTGAATCAACTGCCAAAGAATCGGTTGCTGGAGCTGTTTCAGCTGCCTTGTGACCGCAAGATGCGAAAGCCAAAGCTACCACAAAAAACAAAATTACTTTTTTCATTACCTTTTTTTTAAAAATTAAACATGTTTATTCTGCAATTCAAAATCGATACAAAGATACGTTATTTTTTAATATAGCATTAGTATTTATCATTTATTTTTAAAATATTTTTTGTTTTTAGTTAAAATCGTACTTTTTGATGATTTTTTATAAAGTTTTTTGTATTATATGCACCTTATATTTTTAATCTATTGTTATGTTGAGTCAGAAATGACGGTTCTATAAATTGACAAAAGAATAAAGACAAAAGAAGGATTGCAATTTGGTCTGTATTTTTTGTTCTATTGTCTAATTTTTAAGGTTCATTTCTATCTTAAGTAATAGGAAAGATATAATATCGTATTTTTTGTTTGCACCGAAAAGTATTTATTTGAACGCAAAGATGCAAAGGTGCTAAGACGCTAAGACGCAAAGAAATTTATATACTGTATATCTGAACTTTGCGTCTTCTAGACTTAGCGAATTCTTGGCGTTCAAAAATATTAAAACAACTTATCGGAGTAGTTTCGATAATACAACATTATATTGTTCGAATTACTTATCACAATACTAGCTGTTTTTATATTGTTGAAAGGGTCCATTCTGAATCTTTTTTTGTGGGAACCTAATTCTAATAAAAAAAGTCTGTTAGAAATATCTAACAGACTTTTTTAAGAAATTCGTTTGGCTTTTTATTTTTTAGCCACTGAATCAACTTTTGCAGTATCAACAGCAACGCTATCAACAACTACAGTTGTATCAACAGCAACAGAATCAGTAGCAGGAGCTGTTTCAGCTGCTTTGTGACCGCAAGATGCGAAGGCCAAAGCAACAACGCAAAATAAAAATACTTTTTTCATTTTTTTTAATTTTAAATATTTGACATGTTTAATTTTGTGTCTTAAATACGATGCAAAGGTAAGTTTTTTTTTTATTCTACGTTAATAATTGAGGACTTTTTTTTTATTATTTTTCACTTGTGCTTATTTGTTTGATTGTCAGAACTTTTGGTGCTTTGTGTAGTGTTGTTTTCTATTTTATTTTGTGAATTTGCCTTCATTACAGCCTTGCTGCATTGTATATATATGTGTTTTTTTGTTTAATCTAGTGTAGATTTGATGTGGAATGGCGAAAATATCCCATTCTTCATTTCTGAAGTTGGACGATAAGACGTCTGATCTTATTTTTTATCTGTTGGTATTTTTATTGTAAAACATGTTTCTTCATTTATCTTGCTAGTGAAATTAATTGTTCCTCCAGCCAATTCAATAAAGTTTTTTGTCAATGCCAATCCCAGACCCATACCACCATTCTTTGTAGTGAAATTAGGTGCAAATAACTTATCATGTATTGCTTGAGGTATACCTTTCCCATTGTCAAGAATTTCAATAACAACTTCATTGTTTACTTCCTGTATGTTGATTTTAATTTTTCCGGACTTATTTGATGGGATTGCCTGAATAGCATTTAGAATTAAATTGTTAAAAACTTGAACCATTTGTTCCGGGTCAGCAGATACATAATAATTACCACCCTTTTCTACATACTCAATTTCTATTTGTTCGTGGTTATTTCTAAATAGCTGGATTACAGCCTCTAGTTTATCAGAAATTTTAAATCTAATAAAATGCGTCTCGGGCATACGGGCAAAATTAGAAAAGGTACTAGCAATGTGTGATAAATTGTCTATTTGTTCTATGAGTAATGTCGTCGATTTTTCAAAATACTCATCAAAGCGATCATCATTAGCTTTTCTCATTCTGAAAAGTTGCTGAATGGTTAGTTTTATGGGTGTCAAGGGGTTATTTATTTCATGAGCAATTTGTTTGGCCATGGTTTTCCAAGCCATTTCGCGTTCTGATTGTGCCAATAGTTGCGCACTTTTTTCAAGCTCCTCAACAGTAAGGTTATATTGCTGTACAAGTTGTCCAATTTCGTCATTCAGCTTGTAGTCTATTTTTTCGTTTCGTCTGCCGACTCTCATTTCTTTTAGCTTGTTCTCTAGTACTTTAAGCGGAGAAGCCAATTGTTTCCCTATAAATAGACTCAGGAAAACGGTAAGTGAAATAATGATGATATATATGTATATAATGATGGCTAGGAAATCTTCAATTTCAGTTCTAATCTCTGCTTGACTAAAAAATTGTGGAATGGCTATGAAACCAATCTGTAGATAATCACCATTATAAAAATTTGTATAGCCCGTCAAGTAGTCCAATTTTCCAATTTGTTCATACTGATTCATATTTGTTTTCATTGTGAAAAATGGAATCGGCGACATTCGGTCACTAATTATGTTTTTTGAAAACAGGAGTGGTTGTGAACTTGCTACTAGCAAACCATTATTATCATATATGTGTATGTCTGTATGATACAGATACGATAGATCTTGGAGGTCTAGATTTAGTGTTTGTTTATTTACTTGATTTAGATCCAAGTTCCAATAGTATTTCTCTTGTAGTGATTTTTGAATATAATCTTTTTTGTTTTCAAGATCTGTAATTTGTTGCTCTTTGTATTTTTTTTGAATGAAATTAATAGATACATAAAAGATACTTAAAAAACTTACAATTAGAAGAACTGTAAATGAGTATTCAAATCTGGCAACGAGTCCTAATTTAATCTGCTCTTTTTTGATAATATAGGTATATATCAAAATGAGTAGCCAATAGATAATGAGAAATTCGATGAAGGTATAGAAACAATAAAATAGATAGGTGGTGATTGTATTACTCTCTATTTCAATGATAACTACAGTGTAATTTGCTTTTGGGGCGTAAATGTAATTGACATGATGGTTGTAATTTGTTTTGAAAAACTTGGATTTATTTTGAGGAATCCAATTTGATGTTTTTGGAAATTCTACATCACCACTGTTAAATATTAATTTGCCATGATCGTATTTTGCAATTCCAAAACTAAGATTCTTTTGAGTATTGGGAACATCACTCATTAAAAGATTAGGGTAGCTGTAACTTTTGAATTGACTTCGAGGATAAAACTCCATGAAGAAAAGTAAATTCCCAACTTTTTTGGGAAAACTAAAAGCCCCCAGATAAGTCATGTTGTTTTTATTTGATTCAATGGTATAAAAGTGAGTTCCATTTAGGCGTGCTCCATTTTTGGTAATTTGCTCAGTGTATTCTAGATACTTTACTGAATTTACTTCGGCGACATTTAGTCTAATATCGTATTTATTCCAGAAACCTCTTAGATACAAGTTATTTAGGTATTCATTTATTGCAGTAAGTGAATCTTTTTTTTGAATTAATCTTTCTATTTTAGTGTCTTTTTGAATTTGTCTATCTAACTCTTCAAATAAGATATTAGCCATTTTATCATTTTCAAGACCCCCATTTGCATAGATATTCTGAGTTAGAATTTTATATTTCTCCTGTTTTTTGTCGTTTTGGAGATACAGTGTGTTTGCAATGAAAATGAAAGCGAATGTAAATGTAAACCAGGAACTTAGTTTGTATTTATTTTTCTTGTTTAAAGTCAAATACATCGTTAATAATGCTGTGCATAACAGTATATATGAAATGCTTAAAGCTATAGCATGTTTTTGTTCAAGAATGATGCAGATTATAAATAATATAATTCCGAGAACGATATTAATGTAAAAACTTTGTT
>CANFFA010000247.1 GCA_947445425.1 Paludibacteraceae bacterium | reverse complement strand
TGGTATGGTGAAATGTTAGCAAAAGCTTATTACAAAACCAAAGTGGAAGGGCATCGCTTTTTACCTTTACAACCTAAAGTTGTGTCTAGAACAACGGATGCAAAAGTCATTAAAATTCAGTTTTTGGTTCCTAAATTACCTTTGGTATTGGATGATAAAACCTTGGATAAAGTTCCTGATTATGGTTTTGCTGTGTACAATGATAATATAAAGATGGTTATTTCATCAGTTGTGGTACAAGGTGATTGTGTGAATATTACTTGTACTTCAAATTTGAGTGGTGCAGTGGAAGTAACGTATGCCGGATTAAATACAGGTATATTGAATGGACAAGGTAATTTGAGGGACAATGACGATTATACTGCTTTTTATAATTATATCGATTTAGATAAAAAGAATATCGATAATAGTTATTATTATCCTCGAGATACTTCAGAAACAACACTTCGTCCAACTTTTGAGCCTAAAGATTCCACTGGTGCTGTGATTTATAATAAACCTTATCCACTCTATAATTTCTGTGTTGGATTCTATTATAAGTTAAGTGCTGGTGTACAGGAGTTTGTTGTACCGATGCTTTCTCAAAATTTATCATCAGAACGTACAACCCAATCTGATAAATCAGTTTGTACAATACATCAAGAGGGTAGTTTTTTATGTGTCAACAATAATAGTGAACCAATTATTTCTTTTCAACTCTTGGACTATAGCGGTAAAGTGGTAAGAGTTTATAATGGCAATAGCACAAAGTTTAATATTGACAATCTGAACAAGGGGGTTTATATAGCGAGAGTTAAAACAAATACTTCAATTCATTCTTTGAGTCTGATAATTAAATAGTTCAGTCGATTTGATCTTGTAAAATGGTTCGTTGTAAAATATTGATATTTATAACGAACCATTTTAATAATATTTTCTCTAATAATCTCCTTATTTCTTTAACTTTAATCTACTATCGTGTTGAAAATAAAATTACTATTAGTTATTATTGTTGTTTGCAGAATGTTTTCAGCTTCAGCACAAACTTGGAAGTTAATACAGCCGAAATATGCTACCAGTGATGCATTTGTTGCCAAGTATAATGCCGTAGAACAAGGTGCCGATCCAACCGGGCTTACTGACAACACCGCTCTATTTCAGCGTCTGTTAGATGCCTTGGGTTCCCGATTGAGTTCTACAGGAGGTGTAAACAATGGAGGTATCTTATTTGTCCCCGAAGGGCAATATATGATTTTGGGGCAATTGGTTGTTCCCAAAGGAGTTACTATTCGTGGGGAGTGGCAAAAGCCTGTAAAAGGCTCTCCTGTAAAAGGAACAATCTTGAAAGCCTATTTTGGTGCCGGAACTGATCATGGCACTACATTGGCTGATTGGAAAGTGTTTGAGAGCAAGTCATTTATTACCCTTCAACCTGCTGCAGCTGTTAAAGATCTAACAATATGGTATCCCAACCAAAATCCCAACAGCATCAGCCCATATCCCCCCTCCATTCTTTTTGGACAATTTGGCTATTTTGGCGGAAGCAGTTGTAATGCTTCACACATTACGCTTGTTAATTCCTATTATGGAATTAGTTTGTCTAAAAACAATTCCGGTGCATCCCCCTTTATTTATGGTATTTATGGTACCCCGTTGGCTTGTGGTATCGAAATCGACAATATCGGCGATGTTGGTCGGATTGATATGGTCGATTTTTCTCCAGCTTACTGGGCTGGTTCAGGCTTGACCAATTCTCCTGCTTTGGGTGGCGCCTATTCGGCTTGGATCTATAACAATGGAGTGGGTATAATGATGCGTCGTAACGATTGGTCGAACTGCTGTTTTGTGAAAGTGGATGGTTATAACAAAGGCTACTATGCAAGCAGCTCTATTTCAGACAGTACTAAATGTGCCAACGGAAATCATTACGGGTCAGAGTTCACTAATTGTAAATATGCTGTTTATGCCGATAGGGTGAATGTAGTAGGTCAAATGCATACCCGTTACAAGATAAGTAATTGTGATTATGGATTTTATCTTGCTGATTGCAAGGATGGCTTAATGCAAATTATGGCTTGTAACATCAGTGCGAATAAATCGGCTGTGTATCTCTCTTCCAATACAAGATCCAAAGTTTTAATGAGCCATGACACCATTGCTAAAGGTAGTGTAGATCTTTTGGGTGGAGTTGTTTCAATGACTAAAAATGTATTTAACAACTCTTCACCGCAAATAACGCTTGGAAGCGATGTGCGATCTGTCATTACAGGAAACAGCTTTCAACAAGCCGTTCAGATTAAGAATAACTCAAAGTATGATAATACAATCGACCACTCTCCAATTGTAATGTCTACTGTACCAGTATTTAAATACACTACTTCCGATGATATAAAACAAAAGCCCTCGAGAATGGTCATGTATTTAGCGAATGATTTTAAAGTTTCAGTAGACTCAGCAGATAATACTACACAACTTCAAACAGCTTTAAATAAGGCTAAATCAGATGGCGGTGGAATTGTTTATCTCCCTACAGGTCGTTACAAGTTTCGTGCTAATCTGACTATTCCATCTGGTGTTGAATTAAAAGGAGCCGTGGATAATAAATGTGATCCACAAGGGTGTGGTACTGTTTTGGAAGTGTATGCCGGTAAAGGGCAGCCAGAAACTTCCACCCCATTTATTACCATGGAATCCAATAGTGGTTTACGGGGAGTGACCTTTAATTATCCGGATCAGCTATCCACCTTATTACCCAATATTTTTCAATACCCTTACTGTGTGCGTGGTAATGCCAATTGCTACATAGTCAATACGAATTTTCGAGCCACTTACAAAGCCATTGACCTTTTTACCAATAAATGTGATAATCATTATGTTGATTATCCTGCAGGTCATGTATTTAATGTTGGGATACGGGTTGGGGGAGGCTCTGATAATGGATTAATTAGTAATGCACAGTTTAATTGTTTTTCCTATACCTGGGGAATGCAGTCGAAATGTGGATTTTTTCCGAACTCTCCTGATCCATCCACAACGGTTGGGAAAGACAGTATTTTCACCTATATGTTTCGCAACTTAGAGTTTTTGATTTTGGGTAATTGCACCCATCAGACGCTGTATAATAATTTCGATTATGGAGGTGAAAAGGCAATCGTGCTCTCCGATAAAGATGGTGTTGGACCCAGTGGTGTTTCATTGGGTACAGCTATGGATGCAGCATTAAAAACGTTTTGTTTTGAAGCAATTGGTACTGGTGGATTTGATTTTATAAATTCACAAATTGTAAGTATCCCCTGTCCCCTGTCAAATGGAACGAGTGTGATTGCTGATCAGCCTTTGACACGTTATTTGGAAACTTCTACGGGTTTTACAGGAAAATCGACTTTTTATGGAGCCGATTTTTGGGGAAATGTTTATGATGTTTCCAATCAGATATTGGGTGGAACGATAGAATTGCAAACTGCTCACTTTAGAGCGCCTGGGAGAAAAACATTTGCAGAAGTGGCTGCCGGTGCTAAATTTAGTTTGATCAATTCCAATCTTGATCCTCAGGTGAATGTGGTGGTGAATGGAACCTTGTCAAAATTCAACATTCAATCTTCTATCATTAATTGTACTGGAGTAAATAAAGCAGGATGTGGCTTGTGGCTCAACAATATAGAACCAACTGCCTCCGTGTCGCCGACATCAACTGCTTTTCTAGCTCGTACGGGTTGGATCGCCACCGCTTCTGTTGCAAATGTAGATGCCAATAAGGCCATAGATGGAGTGCTCACTTCAAATTGGTCTAGTTTGACAGAGTTTCAAACTCCCGGTCAATGGTTTCAAGTGGATATGCTTCAACCCAAAACATGTTCAGGAATATATTTGGATGTTTTGAAAGCTACTGATACACCTGTTTCATGCACTGTTTCTGTGTCGAAAGATGGAACCAACTGGACAGCTGTAGGAACCGGAATTGCTCAAAATCAAATTGTTTTTAGTTCAACACAGTCTGCACGTTACATAAAAATTGAACAAACAGGAAGTAGTACAACAAGTCCATTGGCAATTAAAGAGATGTATGTACTTATTGCCGATCCTACATCTAATATTCTTACTTCGAATACTACCCCTTCTGTAATGAATGATGGTCAAAATCATTTTACGATACAAGGTGCTGAAGGAAAGTCAAGGGTGACTGTCTATAATTTATCTGGTCAGTTGGTTAAGTCTCCTATGTGGGTTGATACAGAAATTAATTTCAACCTGAATAAAGGATACTATATCTTATTAATTGAGAATAACAATCAAATAATAAGGCAGAAGTTTATTGTATTCTAATTTTTACAAACCTCCCGATTTTTCTAAATTCTTATTATTTAATCAGTTTTCATCTGTACCTGAAAACACAAATATTATAAGTTAGTATTATTTAAAGATATTTCAATTGTGTTCTATAAACTAGGATTATAACTTCTTTATCGTTATACACATGAATAAATGTACTTTTCATTACTCCTGCACTTTTAATATTAATGGAACTTGTAATAATAGTGCGTTCTGTAGTTTTAAATCAGTAAACAATGACACTTTAATTAAAAAAATATTATTGAAGAAAAGAATATAATTAGACATCCTTAGAAGCTATCGTTTTGTAATTTAATGCCTTAACCTTACCAATTATGATGAAACACAAAC
>CANFFA010000246.1 GCA_947445425.1 Paludibacteraceae bacterium | reverse complement strand
GCTTGGCTATCGCAACATGTATTAGGCATTACGGTTCTTGAAGCAGGCTGTAGAAAAATTAAAATTGAACCACATTTGGGTGATTTGAAATGGGTGGAAGGCACGTACCCTACTCCGTTTGGGGTAATTTATGTGAAACATGAGAAAAAAGAAGATGGAACTATAAAATCAACAATTAAGGCTCCAAAAGGGATAAAAATAGTTAGTTAAAAAAGCTCTAATAGCAATTTCAAATATAAATTCATTATGAAACAGATTATAAGATCTTCATATCAGCTGACTATTCAATCAACCTTTACCCTTACAACTTTGGGATTCAGTATTGGTCTGTTATCTGCTGAGAATAGTGTTACACATTCTAAACCAAATGTAATTTTCATATTGGCTGACGATTTGGGATATACCGATTTAAACTGTTTTGCAAGCAGAATTACCAAAACTCCTGCCAATAAACAGTATTACGAAACTCCCAATATTGACAAATTGGCAAAGCAAGGTGTTTCTTTTGAACAAGCTTATGCTTGTCCATTAAGTTCGCCAACACGCGCCAGTCTCCTAACCGGAAAATATGCTTCTCGCCTTGGGTTTATGACTGCAACAGGAGGAAATGCCAATACATATTATGCACAAGGTATTGAACCACAGGTAGGTTTTCACGAGCAGGATTGTTATTGGTCGGATAATATTAAACCATCCGCATTATTAAATGGATACACATTAGTTGCACTTCCTTCAGGTCAACCACAAGACAAAGGCAGAGATGAAATTACCTTTGCAGAAGCAATGCCAGATTACCATTCCGCTTTTTTAGGAAAATGGCATGTGGGTGGTCACGGTTCTGAAGGTTACCAACCTCACAATCAGGGCTTTGAGGAGCTGGATTATTACGATGCGGGTGGGTCGCCATACTTCAACTGGCAAAAGGCTTGGAATCAGAAGGTACTGGGTTCTTCAAAAATGAGACAACCTGAGTTGATGATAGGAAAGTCAGAAATAAATAATGACATTCCTTATCTAACAGATAATCTTACGCAACGTGCTTTGGATTATATAGATATACAAACAGGTAAAAAAGATGGAAAACCATTCTTGTTGTATTTTTGTGAGTTTGCTGTGCATGGTCCAAATAAAGCACCGGAAGCCACAATAAAGTACTTTGAGAACAAATCAACAAAGGGCTGGAAAGGGCAACAAAATGCAACTTATGCGGCCATGATTAAACAACTCGATATTTCTATAGGCAAAATTATGGATAAGCTTAAAGAAAAAGGCATTGATGATAATACCATTATTGTATTTATGTCGGACAACGGCGGTATAACTGTTGGTTCAGGCGCTGAATCTATTACAACAAATAGCCCATTAAAAGGTCAAAAAGCAACTGTTTACGAAGGTGGCATCCGAGTACCATTGATAATTAGTTATAAAGGACAGATTGCTGGTTCAAAATGGTGTAATATCCCTGTTGATTGTAATGACCTGTTCCCGACGCTTTTGGAATTGACAGGCCAATCGAAATCGACACATTTCATTGATGGACAAAGTATTGCTGGATTAATGAAGGATACTGAAAATCGAAAAAAAAGCTACACAAGAGATACTTATTTCTGGCATTATCCGCTATCTGTAGTATATAAAAACCCCGAAAACGGACTTCCTTTTACACCTCATTCGGCTGTGCGAAATGGTGATTACAAACTGATTTTTGACTGGTATGGTAGCCTAAGACTTTACAACATAAAGAAAGATATCTCGGAAGAAATAAACTTAGCTAAAAAAATGCCTGATAAAACGCAAGCACTTTTTGCCATGTTGATGAATTTTCTTGAGAATAACGTGGAGAAAAAATACTGGCCGAGAGCCAATCCCGATTTTATTCCTGCTATGGAAGTTCGAACTAAACCTTACATAGATCTTTACAAAGCTTATATAGAACAAAAGAATATTGTTGAGTTGACAAATTAATATTCTCGTATTACAAAAAAAATACATCGTATGACCTTGAATAATAATTTAAATAAAGTTATGAAGAAATCTTTTTTAACCGTTTTTTTCTCCATACTTTTTCTGGAGTTAATTAATTTACATATATCTGCTCAGATAGATGAGAATGTATTCCGGAATACAATGACAGTTAAGTCTAATTTGGCTTCTGAATCAATCATGGATGAGGCATTAAATTTCAATGTAAATTGGAAATTTCAGTTGGGTGAATTATCCGGTTTTTATCTCCCAAGTTATAACGATAATAATTGGCGTACACTTGATGTCCCGCACGATTGGTCTATTGAGGGAAAATTTGACGAACAAAACCCCAGCGGTTCTAGTGGTGGTTTTCTTCCTACAGGAATTGGCTGCTACCGGAAGCACTTTGTGATGCCCGAAGGTTCAAAAGGAAAAAGGGTAAAAATAAGGTTCGATGGCGTTTATATGAAGTCTTCGGTGTATTTGAATGGTGTATTTTTGGGAAACAGGCCTTATGGATTCAGTACGTTTGAATATGACCTTACGCCACATCTTAAATATGATCATGCGGAAAATGTTATTGCTGTTGAAGTAGATAATTTGCTGCAGCCAAGTAGCCGATGGTATACCGGCTCAGGGATTAATCGAAACGTCTATTTATTGATCACCGAGCAGCAACATTTCAAGTCGTTCGAGACTTTTATCCGTACCGATAAGCTCACCGCAAATAGCGCGGTAGTAAAAATTGACTGTAAGGTTGTTTCCAACCATTATCCTGAAAGCGAATCGGTAAAGTTTCAGCGCCTACCCGAAAATGTCAAAAGGACAGAAAAACCCTCTAAAATTGTAGCCCTGCTTAAAAATGTCCGAGGCGATGTGGTGAAGGAAGTTAGTGTCAATCAAACTTTAAGTGACTATTCAGAACTTGCAGCTCAATTACAAATAAATGTTGACAAACCAATTCTATGGTCAGATAAAACCCCATATCTTTACAAACTGGAATTGCAGCTGTGGGTGGACGGTAAGTTAACGGATACGGAGCAACATCAGATCGGAATTCGTAAAATTGACTTCGACCCTAACAACGGGATGCTGGTAAATGGTGAGAAAGTCATTGTAAAAGGGGTCTGTTTACATAAAGATGCAGGGTCTTTTGGAACTGCCGTACCAAAAGATGTATGGCGGTATCGTTTGAAAAAATTAAAAGCAATGGGCTGTAATGCTATTCGTACGCACGGGCCTGTTGATCCTGTTTTTATTACTGTATGTGACGAAATGGGCTTTTTCATGATGGTGGAAGCATTTGATGAGTGGGACAAAACCTGGGAGTATGGATTTTCGGAAGATCCTGTTGGAAAATTACCTTACACCTATAGCAAATTCTTTAGGCAATGGGCTGAAACCGACCTCAAGGACATGGTGCGCCGAGACCGGAATCACCCTTCCGTATTCATGTATTCGGTTGGAAATGAGGTGCCTGACCAACGCTATGCCGATGGACCCAAAACACTCAAGAAGTTGAAGGAGTGGGTAAAGGAAGAGGATGCTACTCGTCCGGTAGTAGCTGGTTGTGACTGGGTACAGTGGGCAAATAAATCCGGCTTCATGGATACCATGGATATAGCAGGATATAATTATCCCGACAGGTATTTCAAAAAACATTATGCTGAGGAACATGCGGCTCATCCCGGCAGAATTCTGTTAGGAACTGAAAACTACGAAAATCTTGAAAACTGGATCAGTGTACGCGACAATCATTTTGTGGTGGGTCTGTTTTTATGGGCTGGTATTGATTATCTTGGCGAAGCATTGCAATGGCCCCGCCGTGGTTGGGAATGGGGATTAATTGATATTGGCGGCTTCGAAAAGAGTTTATATTATTACTGGCAGGCTTTCTGGAGCGATAAGCCTATGGTGCACATTGCCGTCAATCTGAAAGAGAAAGATAAATTTGAGTGGAGGAGCTATAACATCGCTTCGCACTGGAACTTCCCTAAAAATGATGTCGATACGGTTTTTGTGTATAGCAACACGGAAGAGGTGGAGTTATTCCTCAATAATAAAAGCCTTGGAAAAAAGAAAGTTGATAAAAATAGTTACTTTGCTCAATATCAAGTTAAATACCAAGAAGGTGCTTTGAAAGCAGTTGCCTATAACCATGCCAAAAAAGTAAGCGAACATACGATCAGCACTGCTGAACAACCGAATCAACTTAAATTAACTCCTGAAAAAGAGGTTGTTAGTTTAACAAATGGAGAATTGATATTTATACCTGTAGAGGTAGTAGACCAAAAGGGTGTTCGATGCCCAAATGCCACTAACAACATCAAGATAGTGGTAGAAGGTGCAGGAGAATTGATTGGAATTGATTCCGGAAATCAGAATAGCCACGAGCTATACAAAATAGATCATCGGAATGCTTATGAAGGTCGGATATTAGTAACCATTCAACCGACTAAAGTTGGTAGTATAACTGTGAAAACAATTTCAGATAATCTAATAACTGGTATAAAAACAATAAAAGTCAATCTATAATATCTCATAATTCCATAACGAAGGAATCTTTTGAAAATTGTTTATAATCAATAATTTATCATAACTCTTACTGTATAATGCGAAAGTTTATTGCTGGTAGGTTGCTCCTCAGCAGAGCCTATTTCCTCTTCAACTTCCTGACAGCAAAGATATTAAATTACTTAGGG
>CANFFA010000245.1 GCA_947445425.1 Paludibacteraceae bacterium | reverse complement strand
TGATGCAGCTGTATTTAGGAGCAAAGTATTTAAACGTGAAAAATACTCGATAGAGAAGCTCGATAAAATGAATTGGACCATGGGTTACCTTACCTTCTATATCGGTTTAAAATGCAAACTTCCGCAAGTGAATCATCACAACTATTATTTAGGTGCAAATTTCGAAGAATATGCCAATAATATATTACAGAATCCAGATACGCTTCAAAAGCCCTATTATTATGTTAATGTATTGTCCAAGCACAATTTAGAATGTGCTCCTGAAGGTTGCGAAAGCTTATTTTTTGTCTGTCCAGTTCCCAATTTGCTAAACAAACCCAATTGGGATGATAAGGATGCGATTGTAGATAGTATTATTGCCGATTTCTCGAAACGTATAGACAAAAACATTGTTCCTGAAATAATTTCAAGAACCATTTACACACCAAAAGAATGGGAAAGTCAATTCAATTTGCACAGAGGGAGTGGTTTAGGCTTATCACACAGCATGAATCAAATTGGCGCTTTCCGTCCTTCAAATTTTGACGAAAAATTTAAAAACGTATTTTATGTAGGTGCTTCGACCATTCCTGGCGCTGGCCTACCAATGGCAATAATAAGTTCTAAGCTGGCTTATAAAAGAATTGATAAGTTTTTCAATTAAGTTGATGAATAAAATTTTAATTTTGGAGAATAAATAAGTATACATCTCATGACAGCTGGCTAAATGAATGCTAGTATGGCAATTACATGAGTTAAATTCAAAAAAAGCCTCGTCTTTGACGATTATTTTTGCACTAGGCGAAATAAATTACCTCAAAAAAAATAAACTATGAAAATAAAATTCATTTTTTCAATCTGTTTTACAGTAATATTTTTCATAAGCCAAGCTCAAACGAATGTTAAAGCAACGCTAGGTACATTAAATAGAACCACTCCAAAATTTGGGTTTAATACCAATGCACACATACCCGCAAACTTCCCACCGGGTTATTCTGGAGCCAATTGGACCCAGCAATGGTTTATTGACAGCACCACTTACCTTAATCCTGAAATATTGCGCTACCCTGGTGGAACGAATGCCAATCATTGGGATTGGAAAACAGGCTGGTATTTTCCGGGTTATTTCCCTCCAGGTGGTTCATCGCTTACTATTAGAACTGATGAATTCAAGCCTGGCGTTCAAGGATGCAATGGAGAAGGATTATACGTCGTAAATATGGAAACATCTACTGCTCACTATGAAATGGATGGACTTAGGCATGCAAAATCAATAGGCCTTTCTCCGAAATATATTGAACTAGGAAATGAACACAATTTAAATGGTGGTTCACAGTTTCCGCTACAATTAATGACGCCACAAGCCTATTCACAATTAGGGAAAGTCTATTTTGACAGTATCATGGCAACATTTCCATCAGCAAAAATTTGTGCTGTAGGTGGAAATACTCCTACCATACCACATTGGGTTGATTCTCTTCTAAAATATACTCCTTCCATTGATGCAATATCCTTTCATGTTTATATCAATGCAAATAATACTACTGACCTATCTTTTAATGTAAATAGAGCTCTTGCCGAGCCTTTTAGAGTTGGCACTAATCCATCACCGTCTCTTGATTACAGGTACAATTTATCTGGATTTCCTTCGAATAAAGAAGTATGGGTTACTGAATTTAATTTACTCGAATCATCTTCGGGCCTACCGCAAATAATTTCTCAAACATGGACACATGTTCTATTCAACATGGCGATCAATCATTTCTTTTTGGGAAAATCAAATGTAACGATGGTATTAAATCATTCATTAGCAGGGGATAATCATTTTCAATCAATTTCTAGGCAAGACAAAAAAATAACTGCAAATGCATTGTCAATGAAACTATTATATGATATGTCAAGAGGCTCTCTAACTTGTCAGAACATGAATTTTTCAGGTAATCCGGCACTAACTTATGGCACTACAACTATCCCGAAATTAATAGGATGGAAATTCAACTTTCCAAGTATGGAAAAAGGATGTATTTGTAATTTCTCTAAGGATACTATTGCTTTATCATTAGCAAGTATATTTTCTAACCCTATGAAAATTGACCAGTATTCTGCAGATACTGCTTTAATCGTAAATGGCATTTCAAGTTTGAATAAATACTCTTCAAACTCATCTGATATCATTACAGTATATCCATATTCAATTACTCAGATTAATTCTTCAATTAATACTGGAATTAAGAATTTTGAAAGCAGTCAGAATGAAATTTGGATCTATCCAAATTCAGGAAATAGCAATATAACTGTTAAAACAAAAATAAACCTAAACAATTCAGAGATAAATATTTATGATCTATCTGGAAAAAAGATTAATCAAATAAAGAAAGTATTTGGAAATACTTTTTCACTTTCACTTGACAACTTCACCAAAGGTATGTATTTTTTGAAAATAAACACTGGGAACACAGTAACGACAGCTAAATTCATAGTGGATTAGATTAGAAAAACACAATTTTCTTTTCCTCATGACTTTGATAGGCTGCCGCCAATATCTGAATGATGGTGAGGTTTTCGCGAGCTGAAATTGCTGGCGACAAATTATCTCGGATGGCTAAAGCCACATTATCAAAGAAAAGCATATAATTTCCAGGGTCAGTGGCAACTGGCCCTCGATTGCTTTCTCCCGCTACCTCCACATTTAAGATACCATAATTTTCAAGTTTATCTACACCATAGCCAATGTCCGTCGGCTTCATCCCAGCTTTCAGTTGATTTTCTTGTGGATCAACTCCATATTTTACAAAAGACCCATTGACACCATTTAATACAAAGCTGGCAATAGGCTCTTTCATCAATTGACTGGCTGTAAGTAATACATTTAAACCTTTATAAATCAAGTTTATTTGAAAATAGTCATCTACTTTAGACCCCTCGCGTTGACAACTGATTTGAGCAAAAACACCTTCTGGTTTTCCAAAAAGACAAACCGCCTGATCCACTAAATGGGGACCAAGGTTGTACACAATTCCAACATATCGGTTCCGTTCTTCCTTCCAAGAACCCTCTACAATATAATTCTTGAAGCGCTGAAAACCAGCTCGATATTCTACAATTCGCCCCAATGAATTATCTTTTAATACTTTTTGCAAGGTCAAGAAATCACCATCCCACCTTCTGTTCTGAAAAACAGTAAGAACAAGTCCATTTTTTTCAGCCAACTCAATTAATTCCTCACCTTCGGAAACACTAAAAACAAAAGGTTTCTCAACGATGACATGTTTACCTGCCTTCAAAGCAGCCTTACAATAATCATAATGGGTGGTATCGGGAGTATTAACAATGATCAACTCAATTTCATCTATTGAAATTAATTCTTCAAGACTCCTAACTACCTGAACTTTAGGATATAATTTAGAAGCTTCATTTTTACTTCGTTCACAAATGGCCGTTAAATCAAAAGCTTCGTTTGCTTCAATAAAGGGGGCATGAAATACCCTTCCCGACATTCCAAACGATGCTATTCCGGTTTTAATTTTCTTCATGTTTAATCATTTGCGGTGGTTTTCAACAGAATCGCTATTGAATATTAATCTTTGTCCCTCTTTTACGGCCTCATTGTAAATTTGAATTATTGGAATACCTGTGGCTAAAGCAATCTTGTTACAATCATCATATTCAGGTGAAAATTTAATGATGCTACCATTTTTAGATGCAATTTTAAGATTTATTTCACCGTGTGCTGTTGTAATTTTTTCAAACCTTCGTTCCAATTCATTGCGTTCAACGCTGTATTTCCTTATTCCCAAGGTCGGAGTCTCTGTAAATAGTATTGATTCCAATGAATCTGCAAACTCGTCTTTGCACAAAACACTTAAGATATTCGCAGGGCGGTTTTTCTTCATCACTATGGGTGTTGTAAAAACGTCCAAAGCTCCATTTTCTAATAATTTTGGAAATAAGTAGGAGTAAATTTCTGGGTTCATATTGTCGATATTGGTCTCCAACATGGTCAAAGTGTTTCTACTTTTTTTTTTGCCAATAATGACTCTTAACACATTTGGCGTTTCCATATCACGCTTCCCCAATCCATAACCAATTTTCTCAATTACAAAGTCTGGTGAACTGCCAAATTCAGTACAAAGTGCTTTTAAAATGGCAGCTCCGGTTGGAGTGGTGAGTTCTTTTTTGGCATGCTTACTATAAACCGCTACTCCTTTAAGAATTTCGAGCGTTGCAGGTGCGGGAACTGGGAAAATCCCATGTTCACACTGCACAAAACCACTTCCAAGATTAATTTCCGAACAGTGAATTTCGTCCACTTTCAGCATCTCCACACAGATAGCCGCCCCAATAATATCCACAATGGAGTCTACCGCTCCTACCTCATGAAAATGAACTTCATCTATCGTTTTGGCGTGTATTTTAGCTTCCGCTACGGCCACTTCCATAAATATTTTTTTACTGGCAGCTTTTACATATTCACTTAAATCACTCTTGTCAATAATAGTATAAATATCTGACAAATTACGGGTATGAGCATGATCATGAGGCTTTTCAGCGTGATGATGATCGTGAGTATGTGGATGAATATGGTCATGTGCTTTATGATGGTGATCGTGTTCGTGATCCTTTTCATCAGCATGATGGTGATGCACTTCTTCCTCTTGTTGATGCGTATGAAGATGTACAGTAAAGTCAGTTCC
>CANFFA010000244.1 GCA_947445425.1 Paludibacteraceae bacterium | reverse complement strand
GTTCAATCCTGACTCTATCCGCAAATACATCATCAGTAATGCGAAAGTGATTGTTTCTGACTCCCTGAATTCCAATGCAGTAGGAGCAAAAACTGAAATACTAACGGCAGGATGGGATCTAAAGAAATCGCCACCACATAGTTATTTTGGGACTGACTACAAGGGGGAGGCCGGGAAAACTTATTATCTCACCATAGTGTACAGTGGTTATACGATGTTTGCTCAAACAACTATACCTCAGCCATTAGAGGAAATAAAATTCCAAGTCATAGCAGTAGAGGGAAGGAATGATTTTCGTACATTATCTACAACTTTCATAATTGATCCTACTAAAAAATATGGCTACCTAATTTATACCAAGAAAAAATTAGATGGATATTATCTACGTACTCCTATTCTCTATAATACCACACTTTCATTAAGTGGCGAAAATCAATTTATGATAGAACCTGAACCAACCAAAAATGATTCCAGCTTCAAAGAGGGTCGATATTTTGCAAGAGGAAATCTTATCGAAATTAAAATATGTGCCATTGATAGTATAGCCACCCAATTTTACAAAGAGTTAAGCTCTTTTTCTGCCACCACGGGCATTGGAAATAGTTTCTTCATAGGAGAAAAGGAGCCATTAAAATCAAACATCAGTTATCCCGGATTTGGCATTTGGTGCGGGAAAGGAACAAAGCAGATTAGCTACCTTATTCCATAAAAAAAGCTGAAGCACTAACGCTTCAGCTTTTTTATTGTGGAAAAAGAAACCTAATTCTTAGGCAACATTTTTTGGAATTTATCAATAACTGTTTTGAAATTATCATTTGCGTATTTTGCAAAATCAGTTACTTTAGAACCATCTTTTAGTACCAAACGCGGCTCTGAACTATATTCTATTTTAGTTTCATATGCATAATAGCTCATTAAGTATTCGTAGCGCTGTGTAGAATTATTATAAACAGACTGAGTATATGCATAATCATATACTGCTGGTTTAAATTGATCATTATAAGACTTTTGGGTATAAACCAAAGTAGCTCTAATAGAATAATCTGGAACTTTATTTTTAGCCAAATAAAACTCCACGTCCGCAAATTTTCCATTTTCTTTCACAAAGTAGCCATAAAACTTCAAATGTTTGTTCATCAAAGTAACCTGTTGATTTGTTTTAGCCGAATCCATAACTGTATAAGTATTGGTTGGATATCCAAACTCATCCATCTGAGTTATTGTCTCAGGCTTAATGGCATCCATTCCTTTTGCAAAAGTTTTGAAATCTGCAATTCCACCATAAATAGCAGTATTCATCACTTGAATACTCATATAGCCTGAAGTGAAAACATCTTCTGGCCCTTTAGATTCTTTAATTGCATCAACTGTCAAAGTACCTGAAACACCTACAGTATATTTTAGCAATACTTGCTCTTTGTGTTTAAATGCAAATTCAGCAGCAACATCTTTGTCGTTATTAGTTGCTTTTGCACTCCAGTTAAAATCCCCAATAACTAAAGTAGAACTTAACAAAGTTGGTGTTGCATCAGATTTATAAGCACCAGTAAACTGATAACTCAATGCTTCAACAGTCCCTACAGAGAGTTTAACAGATAAACTTGCAGGCATTTTTTCAGATGGATTTTCTGGAACGGCAACAGATGATGACACATAAACAATAGTCAATGTCCCATTATTAGTCTCATTATATTTTGAAGCAGCGTCGGCAGGGAATTTCACAATCACTGTTCCGTATATACCTTTTACAAAATCATAAGTTTGGGTCGACTCACGCCATGTATGCGTACCCCATTTTGCAGATTCTAGTTGAGAGGGGGAAGTCATTTGTTTGTTAAAGGTTTCTATCGCTTTCACATCGTTTCTCAACAAACCCGCACGTAACTCCCGCAGAGGAGCAGAAAATGAAGGAGTATTTATATCACTACTTGATAAAAACTCAACGGTTTTAATGGCTGGTGTCTCTTTCATCACTTCCATTTTGTCACCCAATGCAATACCATCATTTGAAATGGTTGATTTTTGTTGTTCAACAGTTAGGGGCGAAAATACCAATGGAGCATCTGCATCTTCACCTGTAGTTGTTTTGTCACCACATGAATTCATTGTGAAAAGTAGCATCGCTACTCCTACCATTTTAAATACATTTTTTCTCATAATTAAAATTTTATGTTATTTCTTACTCATTAGGCTTTTCAGATTTCGCCCCAATAATTTGTGTGGTTCTGGCTCCACTATATGATTCTTTTAATTGAGCACAAAAGTAGTGCTTTCTTTTAATTATAAAATGTATTCCCTGTTAAATTTGCAATTTCTTATGCTGTAAAACAGATTTTAAGCAAAGACTTTTGTGTAAAACGAAAGTTTCATCCCCCATTCAGCGTAATGTAAATCAATTAATTAGACCATGGTTGTTCGGCGTAGTTACAGCCTAGGTCGTGCTAAAAGCAAGGCTTTGCCTTGAAAATGTCACTACAAATAACAAAACACCCCACCAAGCAATCATCTTAGTGGGGTGTTTTTATTCATTTCATCTTCAAATAGACAAATTCTCAAATAATCAGGTTCACACGATTGACTTTAGAATGTTATCCACCGAATTTTTATCCAACTTTGAAAAAGCAAACCACTTTTTACCCAAATCTTTCAAAGAAGCACCCAAATGGTAAACTTCAGATTCGTCGATGATTAAAAAGCGGTCGTGGCTTTTATTAAATTCCTTTACCTCAAAATCACCATATTGCTCCTTCGCCTTTTTTACATCCAGTGCCAATTGCTTGCTGATGTTTTTGCATAGTAAAAGCACTTTTACCTGCTCCTTTTTCTTTGCCAACTGCGTAAGTGTACTTTCGTCGATATAGTTGTCTATCAAAACAATACTCGTTTTGGCGGAGCGTATAATCTTTGATGCCAATTCGTAAGCATCAAACACTTGCCCGTCGAAAAACACCCCTTGATTGGGTATGGCTGAAGATTGAATTTGCAAGGAAATTGCATTTACTTTTTCCGACAGATTTTCTACATTATTTTCTATCCTGTTCATGCGTTGATTGAGTGCATATCCTTTGAGTAAATAATCTCGTAAAATTTTATTTGACCATATCCGGAATTGTGTTCCTTGCTTAGAATTTACACGATAACCTACCGAAAGAATGGCATCAAGATTATAATAGTCAATTTCTCGTGTCACTTCTCTCCCTGCTTCAATTTGAACTGTTGCATTTTTTGCAACAGTTGCCTCAAAAACAAGCTCACCGTCTTTAAATATATTCTTCAAATGCCTTGATATAACAGACTTATCTCTGCTAAAAAGTTGAGCTATTTGATTTAGAGAAAGCCAAACGGTTTCCTCATCAATTCTGACCTCAATATGTTCGGCAAGTTCGTTTGGACGATATAATATGATTTCGTTTATCATTTCGTGAGGTTCTTTATTCATTTATCTTCTTTCAATAAATCTTTAGGATTGACATCCAGTATTTTTGATATCTCATAAAGGACTTCAAGTCTAGGCTGTTGTCTATTTTAGACATAAGAGTTAACCATATTGTAGCGCTTGCCTAATTATATTGGTATACACAAAATTTATAGTGATATTAGTTGTCAGCAGCAGGGAATTTTGAGCCCACCCAAAAAAGTCTCGATAAAATTGACGAAGGATTAGGACTGCTCACACTCCAATATTATCTTCTCTATCCTTAGCACTCTCGTCTTCTCCTGTTTGGCATTCATAATCCAATGAATCCTAAGCTTTTTGAAGGCTTGTGATTGCTTGTTGAAATACTCCCAAGCGGACTGATTTACTTTAAATAGCGCTTCTAAAGTTGGATCAAGTTCTTGTGCTTCATTTTCGTAAGAATAGATACTGGATTTATTCTCCTTTCTAAAACTATAGGCTTTCTCTCCTGCCGGCATCATTAGTCCTGAGGCACGTAATGCTTCCACTTTATTGATGTTGATAGTACTCCAAACACTCGTGCTTTTGCGTGGCGTAAAGCGTATGCAGTAACTTTCGTTATCAATGGACCTTCTGATCCCATCTATCCAGCCATAACAAAGTGCTTGGTCAACAGATTCGGGCCAGGTCATGGAGGGCTTTTTGGTACTGAGTTTGTAAAACCCTACGATTAGTTCTGTTTCAAGCTCATGGTACTCGGATAACCAATTCCGAAAGTCTTCTTGTGTTGCAAAAAAATGTGCGTTCATTTCTATGTCTTACTTCAATTTCTTCTTTACAGAAATCAGCTCTATGTCAAATTTGAGTGTTGAGTATGGAGGTATAATAGCTGAACCATTAGCACCATAAGCCAATTCTTGCGGTATTACAATCGTTCTATATTCACCAACCTTCATCAGCATTAAGTTTTCAGTAAAGCCTTTTATCAAGCGGTTGGTTATGGCTCTAAAAGGTAGAGCGGTACTGTCTTTTTTAGGGTTATCACCTATAAAGCTTTGTTCGAAAATATAGCCATTCATAAATCTTCCTCTGTAATTTGCAACGATGGTATCGGTTTCCAATGGACTAACACTACTAGTGTTATGTTAAGATTGAATTGTCGGGTATAATCTCTTCAACTTTACCCTTGCTTCATTATTTGTGAACTGCCAATTGATCTTTGCATTCTTGTTATTCCTGTGTATCTCCCAAGCTTTGACTTCGGTAATCACCTTGTCTATT
>CANFFA010000243.1 GCA_947445425.1 Paludibacteraceae bacterium | reverse complement strand
CTTAAAAATACTGCTGTATCTACCTTAGACTCTAATCATGTTATTACAGTTGGTAGATTAGATCCCCAAAAAGGATATGATTTGTTAATTGAAGCTTGGAGTATTGTTCACCTTAAACATCCTAATTGGATCTTAGATATTTTTGGTCATGGTGAATGGGATGAAAAGCTTTCCAACATGATATCGAAACTAAACTTGAATAATAGTATTAAATTACGCGGGTTGACATCAGATGTTGTTTCCAATTACCTTGAGAGTTCAATATATGTTATGAGTTCTCGTTATGAAGGTTTACCTATGGTTTTGATAGAGTCTATGTCTTGTGGATTACCTGTGGTCTCTTTTGATTGTGAATGTGGGCCAAGAGAAATTATTAGCGATGGTATAGATGGTTTTTTAGTTGAACCTACTAATACTCAGGTGTTGGCTGCAAAAATTTGTATTTTGATTGAAGATAATCAGTTGCGAATTGAAATGGGTAAACAAGCGCTTAATAAATCTCTATCATACGCAAGTGAATTAGTTATGCCAAAGTGGCTCATGCTTTTTGATGAAATCGTTTAAATGTTATCAATTGAAGGTTTGATTTAAATGATAATTGTCAAATAATTAAGAATTTAATGAAAAATAAAATTGTAATATCAGCAATTAATATATTTGAAGGTGGTGCACTTTCTATATTGGATGATTGTCTTAACTATTTGAATAGTGAACTATATCAAGAATATGAAATAATTGCACTAGTTCACGATAAAACTAAATTTAGTTTGCCGAATGTTAAGTTTCTTGAATTTAAGAATTCTAGAAAATCATATTTATATAGATTATTTTATGAGTATATTTGGTTTTATTTTTTGTCAATTAAAATTAAACCTTATTTGTGGTTTTCACTGCATGATATTACTCCAAATGTGAAATCTAATATTTGTGCTGTTTATTGTCACAATCCAAGCCCTTTTTATAAGATTTCAATCCAAGAATTTAAATTTGAGCCTTCATTTGGACTATTTAATTTATTTTATAAGTATTTATATGCAATAAATTTAAATAAAAATAAATTTATTGTTGTACAACAGAATTGGTTGCGAGAAGAATTTAAAAATAAATTAAAAGCAAAATCAAATATTCTTGTTGCTCCCCCTAATGTTACTAGTAATAAAGTTGAAATTGATGTAAAGTCAAATGAAATTGGTAAATTTATTTTCTTTTTTCCTTCTTTACCAAGAGTTTTTAAAAATGTTGAGTGTGTTTGTGAAGCAACTAAAATATTAAACGCAAGAGGTTTAAATTTTGAGTTACATTTAACAATTGCAGGTAATGAAAATAAATACGCAAAGCATTTATATTTAAAGTATGGAGCTGTTAATAATATCAAATTTTTAGGTCAAATTAAAAGGAATGAGGTTTTTGATAAATTCAAAATTTGTTCAGCTTTAGTATTTCCCTCAAAACTAGAGACTTGGGGCTTACCTATTACCGAGGCAAAATTGTTCAACAAACCAATTTTATTAGCTGATAGCCCATATGCACATGAAACAGTAGGGAATTATTCTAAAGTATCTTTTTTTCAACCTGATAATAATTTCGAATTAGCAGAATTAATGAATCAAATTATTAATAATTCAATTATTTATGATGGTAACGTTGCTAAAGAAATTAATTCACCGATAGCTTACAATTGGAAAGAAGTTTTTACAATACTGCTTGATTAATAGTAATTTTTATAGAAAAATAATTTTATGCATCCAAGTTACAATAAATTAGAAACTTATGGCTTTTTTGGGGTAGTTCGAATGTTTTATTTTTTAATTAAAACGAAACTCATTTTCCCTAAAGCAAGACTTATTAGGTTTCCGATTGACATTAGAGGGAAAAAATTTATTGATTTTGGTGAAAATATTACAACTGGTATAGGTTGTCGTATTGAGGCAATTCCATTTTATTCTAAAAATACAATTATAAAATTCGGTCGAAATATAGAAATTAACGATTATGTTCATATTGCTGGTATTTCATCTGTAATAATAGGTGATAATGCTTTGATTGCTAGTAGAGTATTTATTTCTGATATTCAACATGGATGTTATAGTGGGATAGGAGTGCATGATCATCCTGATGTGCCACCTGGTGATCGTAGTTTATCATCTAAAGATGTTATTATTGAAGATAATGTTTGGATTGGTGAGTCTGTTTTTGTTTTAGCCGGTGTGAAGATTGGTAAAGGTTCAATTATTGGAGCCAATTCAGTAGTAAGTAAATCCATTCCTCAATATGTGATTGCAGTTGGCTGTCCTGCTGTACCTATTAAGAGATTTAATTTTGATACTCATAAATGGGAAATTATTTAATCTCTTTTTAATTTTACTATAAATTATTTCGTTAAAATGATTACAGCCTCCATCGTTATTTATCATAATTCAATAAATGATATCAATAAAGTACTTGATTCTGCAATTCAAAGCAGTATTGATAAAATATATATTATAGATCATTCAAGTAATGATTTTTTGCGATTTTTAGAGTCCAAATCTTCAAAGTTAAGATATATTAGTAGTATTAATAAAGGCTACGGTTATGGAAATAATTTGGCGATTAGAATTGCAATGGAGTTTGATAATTCTAATTATCATGTAGTCTTAAATCCTGATATATATTTTGATAATGGGGTTATTGAGGAATTAGCATCTTATATGGATTCAAATTCAGAGGTTGGGTTGGTAATGCCAAAAGTGTTTTATCCAAATGGAGAGTTACAGTATTTGTGCAAATTATTACCAACTCCCTTAGATATTTTTTCTCGCTCTTTTTTACCGATGCGTTTTTATAAAGAAAGTGATGACAGATTTAAGTTACTTTCTTCAGGTTATAATGTTTCAATGAATGTTCCTTATCTTTCCGGATGTTTTATGTTTTTTAGAACCAATGCTTTAAAAGATGTTGGTCTGTTTGATGAGAGATATTTTATGCATTTTGAAGATACAGATATTTCAAGGCGCATTCATACTAAGTATAAAACGATTTATTATCCTTCAGTAAGTATAATTCACGCTCATGCTGCTAGTCATAGACGAAGCCTTAAAATGTTGTGGATTGGATTTTCAAGTGCAATAAAGTATTTCAATAAGTGGGGATGGTTTTTTGATAATGAACGTCGTTTAATAAATACTCAATTTTTGAAAGAATATAAATAATAAGGTTGACTTATTATCTAGTACTGAATACAATTTGACTTCTATAGTTTATAAATTATCCTTATTTCTACTTCACTAAAATAAAATGCTTTAATTTATTTGGCTATCTAATTGATTATTAGTATATTTACGTCATTACTAATCAACTCTGATTGTTTTGACAATGAACACAAAACGAGCAGAGAAAAAAAATTTCTTTTCAAAAGAAAGATATGCAAAGTGGCGATTAAATGTAGTTAATATTCTCATTACCAATTGTTTTGCTGGCTTGTTTAAGGTGTGCAGAATGGATAGTACGCACACAGCAGTTGAGTATTTAGCAGGGCTTCTTTATTGCGAAAAAGGACACGAAAATATGGAACGAATGACAGAAAAAGTTGAAGATTCCGACTATAAACGATACATTCATTTCTTGTCTGTAAGCAATTGGAGTGCATCAGATGTAAACAATGCAACTCTTAAGGCTACTGACAATTTATTGAGATAACAAAAGAAGAAGAGCGGTCTTCCAACGGGTCTTGTCGTTGATGAAACATCTCATTTAAAAAAGGGCTCAAAATCTGTTGCAGTAGCTCGTCAATATGCTGGAGTAGCTGGCAAAGTTGATAATTGTCAGGTTGCTGTTCATACTTCGCTTGCAAATGGCAAATTTTGCACATTAGTTGGAACAGAGCTCTTTATACCTGAATGTTGGACAAATGACAAAACAAGATGCGATGAAGCCGGGATTCCAAAAGAGGAACAAAAATTCGAAACCAAACCGCAGTTAGCCCTGAAGTTAATAAAGCAAGCCATTGCGGCAGGTGTAGAATTTGATTTCATCGCAGGCGATGGTTTATATGGGCATAATGCTGCATTAACAAGAGCTTTAGATCATTTGAAACAATTTTATGTTTTAGACGTGCATAAAGATGAAACAGTCTTTCTGTCTGAACCCACGTTTTCGATACCCGAGCGCAAAGGAAACAAAGGGAAATTTCCGACAAATGTACAGCCAGATATACAACCCATACAGCTCCAACAATACATTAAAAGTCTTACAGATAAAGATTATACGACAGAAAATGTAAGACAAACTGCCAAAGGTTGGAAGATAGCAAAAGTTCATACAGTAACCATTTGGCACTGGGACGGAAAAGAAGATAAAGCACGTAAAAGAACGCTAGTCATTACCATATCTGAAAAAACGAAATTCTCATTGAGCAATGGTGACATTCAAGAATACAGTAATAAAGAGTGGGCTTACTTCCAATGTTGTCGATATTGGGTAGAGCGATGTTTTGATGATTGCAAAAACGAATTAGGCATGTCTGGTTATCAGGTAACGGGATGGTTAGCCTGGCAACATCACATGGCATTAGTGTTAATGGCAAGTCTTTATCTGCTGAATATCAAGTTACAGGAACAGGAAGAAACACCAATATTGAGTGTTCGAGATGCTAGGCTATTGGTTATTGCAATAAATTTCGCCACTCAAAAAGAAGTCGAT
>CANFFA010000242.1 GCA_947445425.1 Paludibacteraceae bacterium | reverse complement strand
CAATCCTATCCATCAAATACTTACTTACCAGATAAAGTGGTACTATTGATTGAAATCCACTAGAGGCTTCTGATAGTCTAATCTTGTAACTATTTTCATCCCCTACAATGTGTGCAATTTTATTAAACTTGTCAAATTCAAAACGCACCTTGTTAATTGGAAGTTCTATGCCTTCAGCATATAAATGTTTTGCGATATCAAATTCCTCATTAAATGTATAAACAGGTAAAGGAAGTTTTTTTACCTTATCAGGTCTATCGAAAACACTTAAAAAGCTTCTCTCAGCAGGCACATACATTATTTTGGGTAATTTATACCCATTTGTAGACGATTTAGTACCAGTAAATACCCCGTCTTTAAATTTTATTGAATATGCCTTACCTATAAATTCAATCTCAGAATTGGGATTTATGTATTTATCTATTCTTTGATAAGCTAGTTGCTTTAAAAATCTATTGTATAGGCTTAACTGATCTTGCTTTAAAATTCGCTTTTCAATAGCTTTTTCAATCCATGTCATGGTTGAAATTAACTTTGCTACCGTGCTTTTCCCGCTGCCTTGGTTACCAATAAATATCGTTACCTTTTTAATATCCATCCAACCATCATTTGTTTGATAGCCATCTTTGATTGGACCGAAATTTTTAATTCTTATTTTGCTCATAATAAATTTCTTTGTTGCAAAATTACGAATTAAATTCAACAACCCAATAAATATATTTATTCTGCTTAAAAATACACATTCTATTTAACACATCCCCTATTTTAGCAATATAAAAACCGCCCTTGCCAATTTCAAGCAAGAGCGGTAAAACTCAATCCAATCCACTTCTATTTTCCAGTTCTTCAAGCATGTAATCCAACGAATACAACACATCATACAGCCTATCCTCCCTTATCAATTTCTTCTTTGTCGGGTCAGCTTTCGCCATGAAATCAAGCAAGTGCATCTGTTCATCGAACACGCTGCCACCGTTAGCATTACCACCATCGGCTGGAAAAATACGCGGGAATTTGTCCGCAATAAAACGGATGCTCCCAATGTAAAACCAACACATCAGCACGATTACATCGGGCTTTAGACGATTCATGTGTTCCAGGTTCAAATCATCCGGATTAAAGGGTGCGTTTGGTCTGCGGAAAAGGGTGCCCATAAAAACATAAATGGCTTCCGGTTTTCGTTGCATGACGCTGTTGTAAGTCTCCAAATAGATATAACGGTTGTAGGAGATGTCCGTCAGTGCTTCTGCAGGAGCTATGAATTTATGACCACGAATTTTGATTTCCGGGAATGGGTTTCGGGTCAAACGGTTGTCAAAAAAGCAAAGCCCGTTTTTGTCGGGTTTGGTGAATAGGTAATCGAATGCACTTGCAGCCACGACCACTTGTTCGGTGGTCATGGCAAAGAGATGATTTTCAATTGAAATGCGGTGGTACTGCTCATTTTTCATTCTTTTTACCTTTGCTTTCAAGCAATGGAAAAGCATTTTGACCTTTATTTCTTGTATCGGGATTTTCATAGCTACAAGTTTCGACAGAAATACGAGTTGTGGTACCGTCATTTCGTTTAGATGTTCAGGAAGCTGATATTCAGAGTTTTCTATGTGTAATGTTTTCATCCGATGTCTGTGAAAATTTTGTTGTCCGTATTGTTCCAATTTAACGCACCATCAATGGGCGTTACTCCCAACTCCACAGCGTTTGCGTTAAGCAATTGCTGTACCTTGCTGTAGTAAAAAGCGGCTTGTTCGGCAAAGAAATTGCCGGTACTTGCCACATCGGCATACACGGGTCGAATGAGTGGCTTGTATTCCTTCTCTTTTTGCGTTTCACGATTGGTTTTACTTGCTTGGCTGGTGTGCAGTTCGGCTGTTTTACAAGCCACAAAATGCCGAATGGCGGTAATCAGTTGTTTCTCCACGGCAGTTTGTAAGCCATTCAGTTTGCTGCGCAAACTCGCATCTAGTACATCGCCCAACAGTTCGGAGACGATCCGCATCTCTATCATTCCCATGACAGGGCGAAGATGCTCAAATGTCAAACGGCTGTATTCGATGTTTACTCCGCCAATATCTTGAAATTGGGTGGCTGATTGAATGTAATTCCCTGCCCGCAAAGAATAATAACGACTATTTCGCCATTCCGGAAAGTCGGAGGCATTTGCCTCCAGGTGTTCGAGAACTTGATCCAAGTAGGCAAAGCCACGGCGTTCAAAACTCTCGGCTAACTTTTCTATCTTGGCATCGCTTGCCGGAACGTAACCAGCCCCATTGTTTGAGCCGTCCCGTTTCTCCACTGTGAAACCTGCATCGCCCATCCGTACCGAGAGTTCGGATATACCCAACCACAAGGCCAATGGCCCCAATGCTTTTTGGGTAAGTTCTAAAAGAACGGTGGCTCGGGATGGAACGGTTTCCATTTCGAGTACCTGTACCATCTCTTCTCCCAAATAGCGCACCAAATAGGTGTCTCGTGCCTCCTGTAAAAATGGCTCAAAGGCTTCAAAGGGAGTTGAACGATTGATTTTGGCTGTGAGCTTTAATTGTTCTATTGTATTGATTATCATGGTCAGACCCCTATCCCCTAAAGGGGAATTTAGTTAGTATTGATTTGCTTATTTTTTACATGTAAAAAATTGATGTCGAACGAAGTAACCCAGTTCCCCTTTAGGGGATAGGGGGTTAGACTTTCTGGTTTCCCACGCTCTTAACCGCTCCCGTTCCCTGGTCTAAGGTAGTGAGCATGATGTTAGGGATGACGAAATGAATATCGGGATCCCATCCGTTGAGTGCCTTGACGATGTAAAGCGGCAATACCAACAAATCACGAATGGGCTTCATCATGGCCTGCTTGATGATAAATAGCTCCCGGGCTTCTGTTCCGCTGATGCTTTTTCCTTTGCCGGGTACTGCGCCCACTACCGAAGGGTGTACGCCCATGGCATAACACAAAATACTAGTCACCTCCTCCGAATCCTCGATATACTCACCGCCTTTGAAAAAGGAACTGATGGGCTCAATGACAATGTCATTCATTTCAAAACCTTTTACTTTGTCGTACTCAAAGTGCGAAACAAAACTTTTGCCCGCATTCTCCTCGCCCGAAAGGAAGGAGTTTAAATCGGTGAGGAATTTTTGTTTTCGGGACAACCGTTTCTTGTCATCCGTAATGTTCTCATTTTTGAACAGTTTGTTCCAAAACTGCTCACTGATTTTGATGTGGTATTTGAGGGTCATTTGGTTTTTGAGCAATGCCTTTTTGAAAGTGGGGATGGCGCAAGCAAAGTCATACCAACCGCTTTCAAAGATGCTCCACCAATAGGGCTTGCCGTTGTAATACCGCCCTGGTGTGGGTAGGCAGAGCGACATCATAAAGCGTTTGTCTTTTACCGCAGTGGCTTTCTTCATAGTAGTGGGGTCAATCTCAATGCCCAATTTCCGCTTGAGGTCAAGGATGGGAATACGCCTATCAAGCAACGGAGTAGCCACAATATCAGTCGGACTGCCTTGTTTCCATTGTGTTGAAAAACCGTGGTACTCAATCTTGCCCGTGAGCGGATTGACCAATGACACCCGACTGTTGATGGTTTCGCAAGGTTGGATGCTGGCCACTTTGTTGCTGCCTGCCTCTAAAATGATTTCGGCATACGAATCATAGAAAACAGAGAGATCATTGCACCACTCTTGCACCGCATTTACATAGTTGTTGTCCTCCAAAAACTTAAAAATATCGGGCTGCTCGCTTGCCAACTGCTCTTCAAATCGTACTACGCCAGTGGTAGCATCTTTCACTTTCTTCATCACCATGATACCATCTCCATACGCCATCTTGGCGTTGAACTCAATGTTGGATGCCACGGTAACATTGGCATAGACCTTGTCCATCATCTCGGCAGGCAGGTTGTTATTGGTGCCCCGCTTGACAAACTTTACCTGCTCTTTGATCCCTTTGATGGTGATGTCATCCGTGGGGGTATTTGCATCGCCCACCATATCTTTGCTGTCTCCCATCACGACAATGGCTTTGGCACCGGCAAGGTAGGCAGTGGTGTTGAAGTCAAAAACCTCGTTAGTATTTTGTGTGTTCTTGGTCATTAGAGGTAGATTTTAAAGTCATTGATGCGGGTAAATGCAATTTTGCGGAAAGTATGGGGTTTGCTTTCTCCTTCCAATAAGATATTGACGGTAGCTCCTTTTGAAAAGATACTGCTAAGGGTGGCGTTTTTGTAGGTAAGCAGTTCGCCATTTTTCTTGGCGTACTGAAAACTGAACGGCAGGGTTTTACCCTTGCTATCAGTTTGTTCTATTATTTTCCAAATTTTTGAGAGGTGGATTCGGGGATGCATAATTTGTTTTTTTTATGCGAAGGTAGGAAGGGGAATGAGAGGGGGAAAGGACAAAAATGCCCCGGCCGATTTAGGTCGAGGCTATAGAATTTGCAAACTTGAACTTTATTTTAACTTTTACTTTATTTTTTTGTTTATTTCAACAGCCTAACTACTTCTCTGTTGTAGTTATTAAACTGTGCTATTTAGTGCCTGAACGAAAACCCGCATTTTTCTGAAAATTTTCAAATTACGCGATTTTGACTCAGGAAAAATGGCGCCAGATTTCCGTGAGCGAAGACAAAAAAATAAATTAATACATATATTTACAAATAAGCACAATTATTTATCTTTTT
>CANFFA010000241.1 GCA_947445425.1 Paludibacteraceae bacterium | reverse complement strand
GCAGCACTAAGATAGGTGATTTTTTTCAACTGTTAAAATGATTCTATGTTATTTATTATTAAATAGTTATAGGTCGTTTTAACAGTGCTTTTAACAGTTAATTGCGGATTTAAGGAATTAAATCAAAGTGAGGTTTCTGCACCATGCTGGACTAAATTTGCATTCTTGGGTATTGTCGTACTTATTTTTTAGGTATAGGCGCTTAGACCGCAGAGTTATTCACCCGAATTTAGACGCTTTGGTTTATATTTTACCATTCTTTTAATGAGTGTATCGAAGATTGTGTCCAAATTATTACGTCTATTGTATCTAAAATGATATTCTTCAAGATACCCCTGAAGCCTTTCCTTGCTACAATGATGATGTATTCCTCTTAACCAACCTTTCAGATTCATTATGTGGATATGCATGTCGGGGTGGTTTTTCCCTTTATTCGAGGGCAACTGCTTTAACTTTGGATAATCCTTTTTTAATGGGGTGTATCCAGTCCATTCATCAGTAACCACATCGGCATCCTTTGATATATGTGCTTCAAAAAAAGGACGGAAGGAAGTATTTGATGCGTTCTCTATTATTTGTGCGTATGCTCTACCAACTCCATTAAATGGTAATTTCTCAAGTGCTACCACCACCAATTTCTTTTTGCCTTTACTTCGTCCTCGTTTTTGCTCTTCCTCGCCGCCAATGAAACACTCATCAACATGAACTTCCCCTGTTAATGGGTAGCTTAGGCTGCTTGCCATTGCTTGTTGAACTTTCCATTTGAACTCCCAACAAGTTTT
Source organism: Paludibacteraceae bacterium (assembly GCA_947445425.1). GTDB lineage: Bacteria > Bacteroidota > Bacteroidia > Bacteroidales > Paludibacteraceae > Paludibacter. The sequence continues at coordinate 3,944 of CANFFA010000241.1, read as the reverse complement.
CTGGCGTTGTTCAAATTCATTTGACAATTCTAAGGAGGACATCCCTTTCTTCTTGGTGCATAGACGAAAGGCTATGTGAAAGGCTATGTGGATTGGGATTTTACACTTGTCAAACATTGTTCCAGAAGTAGGACTTTCATCGTAGCCACATTTCACACATCTTCGTGAATGAGGCTTTACACCCTGGCAATAACCAGTATGATTGCACTTCTTGCAATGGTATTCATTCTCCCATTTTATGTCTGAAAGGTATTTATAGCAAGCTTCGTCTTGATGAAACCGAAGCGTGAACGTTATTGAATTTAGTCCAATAAATTTGTCTCTTGTTTCCATCTGACAAAGGTAGTGTTATTCGTCAGAAATCCTGCGGTCTAAACGCCTATACCTATTCTGCTATTTCCATAAAAAAATATCATATGCGATTTATTCCACTACAAAAGCAAAGATAAATTTCTATTGTCGAACATTTAAAATATTATTTTCGATATTTAAACTCGTAAATCCATTTTATCGCTATCTTTGTAATCTATTCAACAACATTCAGCACTATAGATATTGCAGCAAATATCAAAAAATTAAGGGAACAACAAGGGCTGATTCAAAAGCAGGTTGCCGCGGAACTTGGGATTGGATATTCCAATTTCAACAAAATGTAAAACGGGATGCGAGAGCCATCAGTTGGTGAGTTGCAGAAACTGGCAAAGCTATTCGGCATTACCGTAGATAGGCTTATTAACAGGGAAGAACTAACACTAAAAGAAGTGGTGATAGAGGACAGAACAGCTTCCGAAAAAGTAAGATTAATCTCACAACTAGACCAAGAAGATCAACATGCCGTATATCGCATTATTGAGGGCATGCTCACCAAAAACAAATTTCAGACTTTCTTTGAACAAAATTTACAACCTTCTAAATAACCTCACTATGATTTCCGTACATCCACAATACATCAAGGACAACAACGGCAAAAACTCCTATGTGATTTTACCTGCCAAAGAGTTTGATACCTTACTACAAAACATGGAAGAACTGGAAGATATTCGCCTTTACGACAAAGCAAAAAAAGAAGACGATGGCCAGCGCATTCCCATGGAAGAGGCTTTTAGAATGATTGAGGCCAAACGAAACAGCAAAAAACAATGAATTACAGCGTTAATTTTAAAAAGAACGCCATTAAAGAGCTGGCAAAAATCAATGAGCCGTTTTACTCCCACATCAAACAAGCCATTTAAAATCTTGCCGACAACCCACGCCCACCGGGCTACAAGAAACTAAAAGGCCGAGACGGATACCGCATTAGGGTGGGTAATTATCGCATCATCTACGATATTTTTGACCACGAGCTATTGGTGGATATTATAGCAATGGGACACAGAAAAGATATTTATGAATAACCAAAACCGCCTCGCAAAATAATTTTGTGGGGCGGTTTTGGTTATTGAGATTTTATTAAATTGGGCTTAAGAAGTGTCAGTTAATAAAGTTTGAGTCTACTCCGATAAGTCATTTTAATATTTTGAACGCTAAGAAAACAAAGACACCAAGACGCAAAGTATTGATTACTAATACTTAGGGTCTGCTGAAAAACTCACATCTGACATAGATACAGTGAATTACAACATCTTTTTGTTGGTTTAGTGAACGGTTTTTAAACACTTTTATTCAAATTCCATGCACTTGATTTGTTCAGAAATAGAATCCCGTAGGGATTTTCTGTGCATAACCCCCAGATTTATCTGGGGGAGGTCAGGAAAAGTGCAGACAAAACTCCGTAGGAGTTTTCCAATGGATTATAATAACTTAATAATCAAAGGAGAACTCCTCCGGAGTTCAGTCACAAGACTCACATTATCCCCCGAATAAATTCGGGGGTTATGCACAGAAAACTCCTCTGGAGTTTTTCAGCAAGCCCTACTTATATTTCTTAGCAGCTTTGCAACTTAGCATCTTTGCGTTCAAAAATTACTTTTCGGAGTGGACTCAAACTTTATTTATTGACAGTTCCTAATTCAAATTCTCCATTTTTTCAGACTTATACAATTCCAGATAATTTTCTGCCGATTTATACAATTCAAGCATTTGGAAAGTGCAAATTACTTTCTTTTTATCAATAATATTTGACCGTTCGACAGTCAAATATTCTTCGGTAGTTAAGTCTTTAATCCTGCGAGTGTATGTATTTTCAGAAGTATTCGAGGGTATCATTAGACCTTCATAATGTAATTCTCCATTTTCACCCTTTCTAAAACAGACTGATTCTGTAGCAAGATACATAACTGCTAGGTTAGCGATTTGCATAATTGTTTTCGTTTAAAATTAAAGTTTTATTTTAAATGTGTTGATATTTTGAAATCTTCTGAATTCCTAGTAAATGGAGAGTAATGCACTATGGCTGACATACCAAATAAATGGAATAAAAAAGAGAACGACTACAAATCCTAGCATTCCAAGTTCTAAAAAGCTAGGAGCTCCAACTTCCATTTTTGTATAATTTGAAGAAAGCTCTTTATTGGTAATCACAGTATCATTTTTGATGCCGAGATAATTATTATAAGTTGTTTCCATGATTAATTGAATTTAGGAGTTGGTATTAATTTTCTTTAAAAACCCTATTAAACAATTCTAACAAAAAATAAATTCTTAGTTGTACCTAAAATAATGAAAATTCATTACTTTTCATTCTCTTCGTTTTTCGTTTCATAGTGCTGTTTTTTTTGATTAGCAATCTAAAGAAATTCATGATTGAGTGCCAATCAAAAGGAGCCAATTTCATTCGTAGTCTACAATACTAAAGACACAATCAGTTGAAATACCCCCCATCATGATTGGAAATTTATGCTTAGATAATTTCAAATCTGTAAAAGAAGCTCTCCTACACGAGTAAGAGAAAGTAAATTGATATAAGGGGATAAATGATTAACGGTCGTCAATCAACATTCTACAGAAACGCGTCAGTAAGACGATTTCTTTGAATGTTGATTGACGACCGTTAATCGTTGATAAATCACACTTCTTTTTTTGGAGTGACCCAGTAAAGGGGAAGCTTAGTTAAACTATTTACTTAATCTTTCTTTCAGTTTGGTTACTGCAGCAGCAACTTGCTTTTCAATTGTTTTAATGGACACTCCCAAAATTTCAGCTGCATCTTTATATTTCATTTTATCTTCGCGAACTAAATGAAAAGCCAACTTCGTTTTGTGTGGTAACTCATTAATTACTTCATTCAACGCCTCTACAGTTTCTTGAGTTATGAAAATGGACTCTGGATTTGTTTGGGTATTATGAAAAATGTCAACTTGAAAGCTATCTAAATCTATCAATTCAGTTTTACCTTTTCTTAAATGATTTAATGCTCTGTTTTTAGCCATAATAAAAATATAGCTATCTAAATCTAACACTTCGGATAGTTTGTCGCGATTGGTCCAAAGCGAAAGAAATACATCAGATGCCAACTCCTCACATTCCTGATCGTTGTGAACAAATAGAGAAATAAAACGTATAATCTTTACCTGATAGGTACGAACAATAAATCTGAATGCCCGTTCAGAATTTTCGCCATTAAGAAAATCTTTTATACTATTCATTTGAATTCATCGATTAGTTGGAAAGCACTAAATTCGTGAATAACTCAATATTATTGTCTTTCATAGGGTTTCGCTTCAAATGGCAATGCGTTTTGAGGGGTTTGGAGTAGACGATATTATGAAATATTATTCTATTGACGCTGTTTACAATATAGATTTCAAAGATAATTATTTTTTTAAAAATAGCAGCATGTTATAAAAAAAATATTTCAGCATTTTTTACTTACCTTAAATCCGCAATTAATTTAACGGATATATTTTAGGTTTATATTTTTCATTATTTTTTGAAAATTCAGACCATTATGGACTAAATTGTCTCTAATTTTTCAAATTTGGCGCAGTATAGTTTGCGAGCATTAT
>CANFFA010000240.1 GCA_947445425.1 Paludibacteraceae bacterium | reverse complement strand
TGACGTAGTCAATTTTAAATCAGTTTTTAAATCCGTTGCTTCAGCGTAAATCCGTGTACTATTCTTTTATTTTTAGTACGAAGATTTTCAAAACAATTATTTGATTTTTAACACCCCACCCGGAGGGGTTGAACGTAAATCAATGACGTTCAACCCCTCTGGGGTTGGCTTTTTTATGTACGCATTTCCATAGGTTTACACCTATGGCTATTCACGTTCAAGCCCTCCGGGCTTATTTACTCGAATTGCAAACTTTTTTATGAGTGTTTTTTTCCTAAGTGTATCTCCGTGCATTTGGTGTCTTAAAGGTGAATTTTTAAAGTGTAAATTGATCCACTACCAGTAAAAATATATGTTTACAAATATATTCGAATAAAAATATCACAAATAATTTTCTGAAAATGAATGTGGTAGCAGTTTACCGAAAAATAAATGTTCAAATTATTTGCAAGTTCACTAAAAAGCAGTACTTTTGTGCCAGGGTAAGTCCTACACGACTAGCTCCCTTTGAATTCCCCCAGGGCTTGATCGCAGCAAGGGTAGAAGGTTGTAGCGGTGCGATGTAGGGGGCTTACCCGATTGCCTCTTTAGCTCAGTTGGCCAGAGCACGTGATTTGTAATCTCGGGGTCGTTGGTTCGAATCCGACAAGAGGCTCAACAAAAAAGCCGTTTCCATTGATTTGGAAACGGCTTTTTTAATGTTGTTATCTCTTGAAATTTTAGGGTGCCAATCTTGTCATGATCCATTTATTATCAATCAAGTTGAAAACCAATCGATCGTGTAGACGATTGCGCCTTCCTTGCCAAAACTCTATGCTAGTAGGCACTACTTTGTAGCCTCCCCAATGTGGTGGTTTCGGTACATTACCCGCAAATTTTTCCTCGAAAAATTGATATCTTTTTTCCAAGAACTGATAAGAAGGAATGGTCTGACTTTGTGGAGACGCCCAAGCTCCCAATTGACTTTTAATGGGTCGAGTCATAAAATAATCATTTGCAGTTGCCTCATCAAGCTTTTCCACCATTCCCAAGATACGAACCTGCCTTTCAAGCGTTGGCCAGAAAAACTGTAAAGAAACCTTGTTGTTTTTCGACATTTGTTGGGCCTTATTTCCTTCATAGTTGGTGTAGAATACAAAACTTCCATCAATTAACTCCTTGAGCAATACTACCCGTGAATGTGGCTGTAAATGTTCATCAACAGTAGACAAGGTCATTGCAGTAGGTTCCAATTGATTACTCGAAATGGCTTCCTTTAACCAATGATTGAATTGCTCAATTGGATTTGATAAAATCTCCTCTTCTCCCAAAGCAGAATACTCATAATTGGTTCGAATATCTCTTAACATATCGTTTGTTTTATTGTTTTAATTGCTATTTCGGTGAATTTTATGTAAATGCTTAGGAATTGAAAGGAATTAAAGTTTCCAATTAATGTTTTTTATCAGCGTTATCTGCGCAATCTGAGGGACATATTTTTCCCGCAGATTGCGCAGATTACGCTGATTTTGTTCGCAAAGCGAACAGGAATCAGCGTAAAACAAATTTCATTGATCTATCGGAATTAGATGTAAGAATCCTATTTATTGACTATTCCTAGGTATCAAGTTTTACATGACTTCAAAACTAATTTCAGCTAAGTAATGAACAAGTTTTCAATGATTTTGTTTAAAATCAAAAGAAACAAGTACCTTTACACCCTCAAAAAAATAAGATAGCTATTGATTATGAATGAATTGTTTCAATCACGCCATATTGGCATTTCAGAACAAGATGAAGCCACTATGCTTCAAGTAATTGGTGCCGAAAGTCTAGATGCATTAATTGCTCAAACTATTCCGGCTTCCATTCGTCTAAAGCAAGCAATTGAATTGCCAGAAGCGCTTAGCGAACGTCAGTTTGCAGTACACATTGCAGAAATTGCTTCAAAAAATCAGTTATTTACCACCTATATTGGTCAGGGATGGTACGATACATGTACACCTGCCGTTATTCAACGCAATGTATTTGAAAATCCATCCTGGTATACTTCCTATACTCCTTATCAAGCAGAGATTTCACAAGGTCGTTTAGAGGCTTTGTTAAATTTTCAAACTGCTGTTACCGATTTCACCAAACTACCTTTGGCCAATGCTTCACTATTAGATGAAGCAACAGCTGCCGCTGAAGCAGCTAGCATGATGTTGAATCTTCGCAGTCGTGATAAAGTGAAATCGAATGCTAATATATTATTTGTAGATCAATATTGCTTTCCTTCAACTTTAGCTGTACTCCATACCCGTGCCGAAGCACAAGGTATTCAATTGGAAATAGGTGACTACAGTTTGATGCAGTTTACCGACAAACATTTTGGTGCCATTGTTCAATATCCAAATTCTATCGGTAGTATTGAAGATTATACCGATTGGGTTGCTGAGGCACATAGTGCAGGATGTAAAGTTGCAGTAGGAGCCGATTTATTGAGCCTTGCCCTTTTAACCCCTCCTGGAGAATGGGGTGCTGATATTGCTTATGGTTCTACCCAACGTTGGGGTATCCCAATGGGATTTGGTGGACCTGCGGCAGCTTATTTTGCTACACGTGAAGAATTTAAACGTGATATGCCTGGTCGTATTATTGGCGTCAGCAAAGATGTGAAGGGCAAACCTGCCTTGCGCATGGCTTTGCAAACCCGCGAGCAACATATCAAACGTGAAAAGGCGACTTCGAATATCTGTACTGCACAGGCACTTTTGGCTTCTATGGCAGGTTTTTATACCGTATATCATGGCGCCAAAGGAATTACTACAATCGCTCAAAGGATTCATGCCATCGCCACTTATATCAATGAAATTTTACCTGTCTATGGTTTCGTTCAAGAAAATGAAAACTTCTTTGATACCCTTAAGATTTCATTGCCAGAAGGAGTTCAAGTTAAAGATTTACAGATTATTGCTTTAGAATATGAAGTGAACTTCCGTTATTTTGAAACTGGTGAAATTGGCCTCAGCATTGATGAAACCACAGATGTGGATGATGTAAATGCTTTAATTGAAATATTTGCTGCTGTTGCTGATAATGCTGCTGTTTATGCTGAGGAGTCTGATTTTGAAGAGTTAAAATCCTTCGATGAAAGCTTGGAACGTACTTCACCCTTTCTTACGAATGAAGTATTTTCAAAATACCACAGCGAAACTGAAATGATGCGCTATATCAAGAAATTAGAGCGTCGTGATATTTCATTAACACACTCAATGATTTCGCTTGGATCTTGTACTATGAAGTTAAATGCAGCTTCAGAAATGATCCCTATTACTCGTCCTGAATTTGGTGGTATTCATCCTTTAGCCCCAGCTGATCAGACAGAAGGTTACAATGAATTGATTGCTGAATTGGAGAAATATCTGACAGCAATTACAGGCTTTTCTGCTTGTAGCTTACAACCTAATTCTGGAGCTGCTGGTGAATATGCAGGTTTGATGACCATTCGTGCCTATTTTAAATCGATTGGAGAAACTCAGCGTACTACTCTATTGATTCCTTCTTCGGCTCATGGAACGAATCCTGCTAGTGCTGCACAAGCTGGATTTGACATTGTAGTTACCAAATGTGATGAAAATGGAAATGTAGACCTAGTGGATTGGAAACAAAAAGCTGAAGACCATAAAGATAAATTGGCTGGCTGCATGATTACTTATCCTTCAACCCATGGTATTTTTGAAGAGCACATTACTGAGATGTGTGAAATTATACATCAATTTGGTGGACAAGTTTATTTGGATGGTGCCAATATGAATGCCCAAGTTGGTTTGACCAATCCTGGTAAAATTGGTGCTGATGTTTGTCACTTGAATTTGCACAAAACCTTTGCCATTCCTCACGGAGGTGGTGGTCCGGGCGTTGGTCCAATCTGTGTGGCTGAGCATTTAAAAGCCTTCTTACCAAGCAAAACTTTGGGTCTAAATACAGTATCTTCAGCACCCAATGGTAGTGCTGGTGTTCTACCAATTACCTACGGATATATCCGTATGTTGGGTGAAGAAGGATTGACTCGCTCAACCAAAATTGCGATACTGAACGCTAATTATTTGGCAGCTCGTTTGAAAGATAGTTATGGAATACTTTATACAGGTGAAAATGGTAGGGTAGGACATGAGTTAATTTTGGAGGCCCGTAATTTCAAAGCCACTTCTGGTGTAACGGAAAGCGATATCGCTAAAAGATTAATGGATTACGGTTTTCATGCACCAACCCTTTCTTTTCCAGTACATGGTACTTTAATGATTGAACCAACCGAAAGTGAATCTTTGGCTGAATTGGATAAGTTTGTTGATGCCATGTTACACATTTTTGATGAAATCAAAGAAATTGAAAATGGAACTGCTGATGCACAAGACAATGTGTTAATGAATGCCCCACATCCCGAATATGCTATTGTTGCTAACGAATGGACGCATCCTTACAGTCGTCAGAAAGCAGCCTATCCAACTGAATGGGTGGCTGAGAATAAATTCTGGATCAACGTTGCCCGTGTAGACAATGCTTATGGCGACCGTAATTTGGTATGTACATGCCAAGGTGGTTGGAGTGAGTAATTAAAAATTTTATGTATTAATCAAAACCCCGCTTAAATTAATTTTTAAGGGGGTTTTATTGTTCTAAAAAAGCGCTGTAGCGTATAAAAATTGATTTTTAGTAAGTTCCGGATACAATAGTTCGTTAAACTTTATGTTAATCCTTTTATAATCAAAGAATTAACCCTTGTTTTATTTGGTCAAGTCATTGAAAATC
>CANFFA010000239.1 GCA_947445425.1 Paludibacteraceae bacterium | reverse complement strand
TTTAACAGAAACGTCAACAGATTTAGCACAGGCAGAAAGCACAAATGCTGAAATAGAAAGCAGTGCCGATTATTATATATCGGAGGCTCAGAAAGGAGGCTATAAAGTACAAAGTACTGTAGCTGACACGAGTGTTAAAACTACATTTTCAACCTCTGGATTAATTTTCCCCAAAACAATAACAATAAACTTTGGCACCACTGGAATCACTGGAAAGTTGGGAAATATTTTGAAAGGGAAAATTCTCGTAAAATTAACCGCTGCGCCTTTCACGTCCTCTAGTTATGAACGAACCATAACTTTTGATGGCTTTACTGTAAATGGTAATACAGTAAAAGGATATAAAAAAGTGGTCTATAATAATGTTTCAAAAACATGGGCAGTAACAGCAAGAGACACCATTATCACATCCAGTGGTACAGTTGTATCTAACAGCGATAGGGTTCGCAAATCAGTCTCAGAATCCCTTGACAAGTTTGAAATCTCAGGTTCTTCAACAGGGATCAACAAAAAAGGTGCAACGTATAGCATGACAATTTCGGCGACAAAACCATTAATTTTGTATATAGATTACCCATTTTTTGTTAGTGGTGTAGTAACTACGGCTACAGACAAGAAAACCGTTGATTTGGACTATGGTAATGGAGACAGAGATGCAATTGCAACTTTGACTTATAATGGAATCAGCAAAGAAATTAACTTGAAAAAATAAAACGTAAGTAATGAGACAGATATAATGTCCTATTTTAAAAAGAAATGGTACGCCGATTTACACGGTCTAGACGGATTGAAAACGGATTAAAAAAATGCAAGCATTTTTGATTAGAGTGCATAATCAATTGACGAAGTCAATTATAGATCCGTTTTTTTATCCGCATTTACAGTGTAAATCCGCGTTCCATTTTATAATTGACTAATCAAATAATACGACATTATTTATTTCTCTTTACTTAAGAGTAATAGGAAAGATATAATATCGTATTTTTTGTTCGCTCCGAATAGTCTTTTTTGAACGCAAAGATGCTAAGATGCTAAGACGCAAAGAAATTTACATACTGTATGTCTGAACTTTGCTTCTTCAAAACTTAGCGTTCTTGGCGTTCATAAATATTAAAATAACTTATCGGAGTAGTCTCGATAATACGACATTATATTGCTCAAATCACTTACTTTTGAATTATATTCCAATTTATAGTTAAAGAAAGGTTTGTTGAATTCTCAGCAAACCTTTCTTTTGTAAATAGAAATAAGTTTTAAAGTATTTTCAATATATCATTATTTAGAATAACAGCTTTGGTCCTAATTCCCGATTTTGGGCCTATAAATTTTGTACTAATTTTGTCAAATGGAAACAGATGACAAAAGATTAACCATTCGAGATTGGGCAGAAGATGATCGACCTCGCGAGAAAATGCTGCTAAAAGGACCACACACCCTTTCGGATGCCGAGCTACTGGCCATTCTAATTGGATCGGGAAGTAGAACAGAGACAGGCGTAGAACTGTCGCGCAGAATTTTACACGACTGCCAGGACAACTTGAATGAATTGGCAAGACTAAGCATTCCTGATTTATGTAAACGGTTCAAAGGAATAGGACCTGTAAAAGCCATCAGTATAATGGCTGCCATGGAGTTGGGAAAAAGGCGTAGAATGTCTGAGAACCTAGAAAGGAAAAAAATCAGCTCGAGTCAACATTTATTTGAATTGTTCGAGCCTTTGTTGAGTGATCTGCCACACGAAGAGTTTTGGGTGGCTTTGCTCAATTCCGCCAACAAAGTGTTAGAAATAAAACGTCTTACACAAGGTGGCATGCGCCAAACGGTGGTAGACATTCCGATGCTTCTCAAATTGTCACTCGATAAAGCTGCGCCAGTAATGGTAGTGGCACACAACCATCCTTCCGGTCAAAACAAGCCGAGCCACGAAGATGAAATCATCACCAAACGCATCAAAACTGGTTGCGAGGCAGTGGGAATAACGCTACTCGACCATATCATTGTAGCACAAAATAATTATTATAGTTTTAGTGATGAAGGTAAAATCTGAGGAGAGAAATCGGCTGATAGGCGCTAAGATACTTTTCAAAACTTACACTCGGAAGGCTAGTAATTGAAATTAAATGAGCCAATATCAATAATGTGGAGTAAAAAATTAGTAATTTTGCGCCTGAAAAAGCTTCTCATTATGAGATTACAAAGCGACACAAAAAATCTATTTTTTTATAAATAATCAAACAAACAAGATGAGCAAGAAAGCATTACTTATGATTTTGGATGGATGGGGTATTGGCAACCAAAACCATTCAAATGTTATTTTCAGTACACCAACTCCTTTTTTGGATAGCTTGGTGGCTAAATATCCTAATTCTCAATTGTTGGCTGCTGGCGAAGATGTTGGCTTACCTGAAGGACAAATGGGTAATTCGGAAGTAGGCCACTTAAATATTGGTGCAGGCCGTGTAGTCTATCAAGATTTGGTTAAAATTAATATCGCCTGCCGCGACAATAGCATCTTAGAAAATCCGGAAATTATCAAGGCTTATTCTTATGCACGTGACAATAAAAAGAAAATCCACTTTTTAGGATTGGTTTCAGACGGAGGCGTTCATAGCACCCTGGATCACCTTTTTAAATTGTGTGATATTGCCAAAACCTATGGCGTAGAAGATGCTTTTGTACATTGCTTTATGGATGGTCGTGATACTGACCCTCGCAGTGGAAAAGGATTTTTGGAGCAATTAATACAACACACTGACAAATCTGCTGGTAAAATTGCGTCTGTAATAGGACGTTATTACGCCATGGACAGAGATAAACGTTGGGATAGGGTTAAAAAGTCTTATGACCTAATGGTCAATGGTATTGGTGAGAAGAGCACCGATCTAGTTGCTTCCATACAAGCTTCTTACGATGCAGGCATTACCGATGAATTCATCAACCCAATCATTGCAGTAGATGCAGATGGAAATCCACTTGCTAAAATTGAAGCCGGTGATGTAGTAATTTTCTTCAATTATCGTAACGATAGGGCCAAAGAATTAACAGTCGTATTAACGCAAAAAGACATGCCAGAAGAAGGTATGACTACCCTTCCTTTGGAATATTATTGTATGACCCCTTATGACTCTAGCTATAAAGGATTACACATATTATTCGACAAAGACAATGTTCAAAACACCTTGGGAGAATACATCTCCAGCCTTGGTTTGAAACAATTGCGCATTGCCGAAACAGAAAAATTTGCTCATGTCACCTTCTTCTTTTCAGGCGGTAGAGAAAGCGAATTTGAAGGTGAAGAACGTATTTTGGTAGCTTCACCACGGGTAGCCACTTACGACTTACAACCAGAGATGAGCGCTCCAGAAGTAACTGAGAAATTAGTTGCTGCCATAAATACGAAGAACTTTGATTTCATTGCCCTAAATTTTGCCAACGGTGATATGGTTGGACATACTGGTGTGTATGAAGCCATTCAAAAAGCAGTTACTACTGTTGACAACAGTGTAAAAGAAGTAGTGGAAGCTGCTATTGCCAATGATTATGAAGTGATTATTATTGCCGATCATGGAAATGCAGATTATGCAGAAAATGCTGATGGATCACCAAATACTGCACATTCATTAAACCCAGTACCTTTCATTTATGTTACCCAACGTGCTGATGCAAAAGTCGAAAATGGTATCTTGGCGGATGTGGCACCTTCTATTTGTAAAATCATGGGAATTGAACAACCGAAAGAGATGACTGGAAAAGCTTTGATTAAATAATAATCATCCGCCCAATTGAATTATTACGGCGACTGTTTAAAATACAATTACTATAGAATGACTAATAAAAAAAACGCTGAAAGAATATTCTTTCAGCGTTTTTTTAGTTGTGAAGTAGTGCTAGATTCATAGGCTTTACATTCTTAAATTTTTAGTCTAAACCACAATTAATTGCATACCAAACAAATGGTAAAAAGAGGGAGAGTACAAAAAACAACAAAATAGTTATTCCCACCCAACAGGGCAAACAGAATTCCTTTTGCCATGGCCATAAAAAACCTTTTTGCCAAGGGTAAACATTGCACGTACTCCCCACTTCATCTGTTGCAAAAAGAGCATCCTGGATGTTTTCTTGCTGGTTGATCGTTGAGTTCATAATCATAAGTATTAAAAGGTAAACAGATTTCAAAGAGCAGTATAGTCTGTAAAAACAGTATGTCAAAGTAACACTGACTACTTATAAAAACTCATGATTTCGTATAAGCATATTCACAAATATAACTCCATTTTTAAACAATTATCCATTTTTAAGGCGATAAAATAGGCAAGAAAAGAATGTTTAACGTTGGGGGCGTCAAATATTTAAGTCCGTTAAAACTGTCCAATTGCACACTCGTATAGAATAAATCAACCCTTTTCATCGATATTTACCAATTTCCCATCACCATTGAAAACAAAAACAGCATTTTGGACGACTAAACGTAAGTATGATAGCGTGATTTTTACATTGGTGCATCTGAATACCACATACTGTTAACAATACATAAAACAAGGTGCTTTAGCCAAAGCAATTCTATTCAAAACAAGGACGAAAATTTCATAATCCACACAACAATAATGCATAAGGATAGCATCAAATCACTAATTTGCAAGTTTAAAAATAAATGAAAAACTACACTTCAATTGGCGTTAAAAAATATATACTTTCAACTTGTAATACTTTTGTAACATAATCGTAATTTATTCTTAATATCTATTATATTTCTTTGTGGCGTTTTTAAAAC
>CANFFA010000238.1 GCA_947445425.1 Paludibacteraceae bacterium | reverse complement strand
TCATAATGAACTTACTAATATATCTTTTTTTGTTGATGATTTTATTCCATATTCTTCGAAAATCCTCGCCACTTCTCAATTAATTGTTGCATATCATCCAGTAATTCGCTTTCAAAATGCATAAATTCACCCGTTCGAGGATGGGTAAATCCTAGTGTTTTAGCATGTAATGCTTGTCGTGGACAAATCTCAAAGCAATTTTTAACAAATTGTTTGTATTTAGCAGCAGTTGTTCCTTTCAAAATATCATGTCCACCATATCGCTCATCATTAAAAATTGTGTGCCCAATGTGCTTCATGTGTACTCTGATTTGATGAGTACGCCCAGTTTCTAATCGGCATTCCACCAGAGTAACATAACCCAAACGCTCCAAAACTTTATAATGGGTCACTGCATGTTTTGCTGCTGGATTTTCGCCTTCTGGAAAAACAGTGAACAACATTCTATCCCTAGGATCACGCGCTAATGCACCAATAATAGTCCCTTCATCCTCCTTTACATTGCCCCAGACAAGGGTTTGGTAACGCCTTTGCGTTGTTTTGTTAAAAAACTGCTTTCCCAAGTTTGCTTTTGCCTCTTCTGTTTTAGCAATCAAAAGTAAACCAGAGGTGTCTTTATCTATGCGGTGTACGAGACCTATACGAGAATCATTGGGGTCGAAATCTGGATGATCTTTTAAATGAAAGGCGACGGCATTCAGAAGTGTCCCGTCAAAATTTCCAAAACCTGGATGGACTACTAGATTGGGTTGTTTATTTACCAAGAGTATTTCATCGTCTTCAAAAACAATGTGAAGCGGAATCTCTTGTGGAATAATATGGAATTCAGCTGGCGGATAGGCCAATACCATGGTAATGATATCATTGGGCTTAGCTTTGTAATTTGATTTTACGGATTTTCCATTGACCAAAATATTCCCAGCATCTGCAGCTTCTTGTATTCTATTTCGGGATGTATTCGGTAGGCAATTTACCAAGTATTTGTCAATTCGTACAGCGGCTTGACCTTTATCCACTATAAAGCGAGAATGTTCAAATAATTCTTGCTCTACTCCATCATCCTGCAATTCCTCAAGAGCTTCAGATGTATATTCATTACTAATATTTTCAATCACAGCTAAATAATAATATAAACATTAATAATAAAGATAGGCAATAATGATTCGTTTTGTTAGAAGAATTGCTCTTCTTTCTGGGCTGGTGTTTCATCCTCCTCAAAAGTTTCATTTACCCTTGATTTGTCCTTAGAAAAATAGAGTTCTATTCGTGTTCCCGAAGGGCTAGCGCTTCCTGCAGCAGGACGCTGACGATAAATTATATATTCACTTTCATTTCCTGAAGGGGGTACATCATAGTTTAAAGTGCCGATTACAAAAGACTCGGCGAGGGCGGCTTGTGTTGCATCTTCTAAATTCATTCCTTTCAGAAATGGAACCTCGACTTTTACATTACCTTTTCCATTACCAACCACCAACACCAAAGCACTACCCTCAGGGATACGTGTTCCCGCTATTAAACTTCTCCCCCCTAGTTTTACCCCAACCACCAGATCTTTGTAGTCGGAGGGTGCAGATTCCACACTGGCAACACTTAATCCGAGTGATTGTAGCATTGCATCGGCCTGACGATAAGATACATCATTTAGTTCTGGTAGGCTAACTTGATGCACTTGGCGAGAATTTATTATCAAATAAACAGGGCGATTTCGTTTTACAGTAGCGTTTGGTCCTGGTATTTGATCAATAATGGTTCCTAGTTTACGGCCAGGGACATAGACCGAATCAATCACTGCGGGAAATAAACCTTGTTTTGATAATAAAATTTCGGCCTCTTCAACATAAGAACCTCGTAAATCTGGAATGGTTACTGTTTCACCATGGTTTGTTAAATAATCTACATAAATTAATGTCCCCCATGCTAATGCAATCACTACAGCTATTGCTGTCAATATGTTTTTTAAAACAAACCCACCGAAAGTCTCCTTCCAAAACTTTTTTAAATCCATAATATGAGGTTACAAGAAATAATTGTTAGGCATTATTAGTCAAAAATGGGTATCAATAGATAGAAAACAACTGAGCTAAAAACAAAAAAAGCAAAAACTTACCTGAAGTCTTTACTCTCTTTATACTATCATTTGCCGAATCTTTAGATTTTATGACGACCTTCATCAGCTACTGTAAGTTTTGCTCTACCTTTGGCACGACGGCTAGCCAATACTCTACGTCCGTTTGCTGTTGCCATTCTTTCACGGAATCCGTGTTTGTTTTTTCTTTTTCTAACAGAAGGCTGGAATGTCCTTTTCATTGCTCTATGTATTTTATGATGTTACTTTTTATACTTTTCTGTATTCGGACTGCAAAAATAGATGTTTTTTTTGACACTGCAAACAGATCACCGTTTTTTCTTTATAAATAATTTTTCAATTACTTTGAATCACATGATAATGTTTAGGTATTACTATAAATTGCTGATGCAAATTATATTTTTATGTTTCTATTTATTGAATCTATGCTGTACATTGCCTAAACAAGTCTCACATTATTCTGACAAATTGGATTAATTCTAGATCTGGTCTGTTATTTGTCACTAAATGGACAAATAATAAGCAATTCAGATCAAATCAAATGTAATTTCAATAATTTCGAAATTAGACTATTTTATTTGCCCATTAATTTCATTGCTGGCTAATTAACTTATTGATTATATGTCTTTTATTTCTTTTTTTATTTATCGATTTTATCTTCTAGTGTTATTGTCCATATATCAAGCAAGTAAGTTACTTGCTTGTTAAAGTCAATAATTTGATTTTTTTTTCATTAAATTTGAGCTGATGTAAAAACAATTGACTACTTTTGACCAATAATTATAATTCAAATAAACAATTATGAAAAAACTTATTTTATTTTCCTTGATTGTTCTAAGCAACTTAACTTACGGACAAAATTTTCCAGGCACAAGCGTTGACTTACTTGTAGGCAAAGAGCTTAAAGTAATTGAGAAAGATGTAGTTTTACAAAAATTCGGATTCAGCGATTTCTATACCAATGATAGCTTAAACACCCATTACGATTGTTGTGAAACAGTTGCCAATTCAAAATACAAGACTTTAGCTGGAAAAGTATTCAAGCTAATAAGTTTTGAACCTTATGCCGATGCTGCAGGAACAGAGAAATTTAAATTGAAAATTGAAAATTCAGAAACTGGTGTAGTGTTTTATAACTATGACCCACGTTTCGAACATCTATTTGCTTTTGAAGTGGTTGGAGGAATAGAATATCCAGAAGAATATTTCTGTAAAAACATTGTTGAGTCGAGAGATAAATTTTCTGGTGAATTTTCATATTCTTCTCCTTTTTCAAGCATTGAGTTCAATAAATTAATAAAAGGAAATACCGCCAGAACTCAAATGTCATTAAGAGTTTTTGGTGATCGTTTGGTTTTGAACACTAAAGGTATTACGATTTTGCTTGAAAATGGTTTCAGAATTGAAAAGCCAGATGTGAAAATTATTGTTTCAGCAATCAAAAGTACATCAGGTTATACCTATTCAGCATTTTTTGATTTGACAGAAAATGATATCAAATTGTTATCTGCTAATATGATTACTGATTATAGACTTTTTATGTTTGATGGTCAACCTGCTTCAGCAAAAGTTTTGATGGAATACTTGAAATGTTTGTCAAATAAGTAATTCAGTTTTAAAACAAGCAAAACGTAGACTAATTAAATACTGAGTTTCGTCTCGAAAGTTATACAAATCGTTTCAGTGGATTTTTTTAATAAATAATCAGAATATCAGGTTAGGTAATAAAAAATTTGTATTTTTACACTGTACATTTAAAAATCAACAACATGAAAAAGCTTATTTTATATTCATTCATTGTTCTGAGCAGTTTTACTTATGGACAAAATTTTCCTGGAACTAGTGTAGAGCTATTGATTGGCAAGGATTTAAAGGTAAGAGAAAAAGAAGAATCATTGCAAAAATATGGTTATAGAGAATTTTACACAGACGAGAGTTTGAAATTAAAATTTGATGCCAGTCTTAGCGATGCAAATTCGAAATATGAGTCATTGGTTGGAAAACCATTCAAATTGATTAGTTTTGACCAATATATTGATAAAACGGGTACTAAGAAATTCAAACTTAAAATTGAAAATCCGGAAACTGGTGTATTGTATTATGACTACGATCCTCGTTTTGAAAATGAATTTGAATTTGTGGTTGTAGATGGTATTAATTATCCTGATGGATTCTTTAACAAAGACATTAAAGAGTCTAGAGATAAATTTAAAAATGAGATCACCTTTACTTCACCAGTAGGTTACGACAAAATCAACTTCATGAAAGTGAAGGATCTTAAAGGTACACATACCTATATGGCCATTAGTGAGATTGGTAGTGCTGTAAATTTAAACAAAAAAGGAGTCGTTTTACTTCTTGAAAATGGTTTTAGAATCAATAAGCCTAAAGCGGAATTACATGTAGAAGTGAGTAACTCTGGTACTGGTTATATTTACTCAGCATTTTTTGAATTGACAAATGATGATATTAAATTGATGTCAATTAATGCCATTACTGACTTTAGATTATATATTTACGATAGAAATGTTACTACAGGATATACTTTAAGAGAGTATTTAAAGAGTATCGTTAAAAAATAAGAATACTATAATTTCAATAGAATAAGGTAGAAGGAGAAATCCATCTACCTTTTTTTGTTTTAAATTGCTAATCCATCGTTGGAATAATTTTCTGATTTGGTAGGTA
>CANFFA010000237.1 GCA_947445425.1 Paludibacteraceae bacterium | reverse complement strand
TACAAATGCAAACAAGCATTTGTCCTTTCATACGTTTTGCCTAGATTGTCCCTGCAGAAGAAGCTTAACATTAGGACAGTGTACTTCACTGAATATGCCTTTACAAAGAGGTGTAAAATGTATGTGAAAAAATTTAGGGATAAATATGGCAAAATGCTATCTGATGAAGAATCTAGAAAAGTAGTAATGTGAATTTGATGCTTTGAAATAGTTTTTTATACGGTCAACTAAATTTAAGGTAACAATGTGGTTGATTAATTTGATCAAAACAAGATTTATTCTCAAAAAAATAAAAAATGAAAAAACTAAACAGACTGAATGTACAAACAAAGCTTTATCCCGAAAAAATTATTCAATTTGGAGATGGGAATTTTCTACGTGCTTTCGTGGATTGGATCGTCTGGAATATGAACGATAAGGTAGGTTTTAACAGTGGCATTGTTGTGGTAAAACCTAGGGAAAAGGGATCGGACGTAATTAATGAACAAGATGGACTGTTCCACCTCAATCTACAAGGTCTTGACAAAGGGCAACAAGTGGATAGAATTGAATTAATCGACGTCATCACCCGTGCTGTAAATCCTTACCACCAGTTTGCGGACTATTTGAAATTGGCTGAAAACCCCGATATGCGTTTTGTCGTTTCCAATACCACCGAAGCAGGAATCGTGTTTGATTCCACTTGTAAATTGGACGATCAACCTGCCAGCTCTTATCCAGGCAAATTGACACAACTCTTGTACCATCGTTTTAAAACATTCAATGGTGCAGCCGACAAAGGACTCATTATTTTCCCTTGTGAATTAATCTTTCACAATGGTCCTGAATTAAAAAAATGCATAGAACAATACATTACCTTGTGGGCATTGGGCGATGCGTTTAAGGCTTGGTTTGAAACTGCTTGTGGTGTCTATTCTACTCTGGTAGACCGTATTGTGCCTGGTTTTCCAAAGGATACCATCCATGATATTCTCGAAAAAGTGCAAGTGGAAGATAAGTTGGTGGTGAAGTCAGAAATATACCACATTTGGGTAATTGAGGCACCAGAGAGTGTTGCAAAAGAGTTTCCTGCCGACAAAGCCGGTTTGAATGTCCTTTTTGTTCCCAGCGAAGAACCTTACCACGACCGTAAAGTTACCTTGCTCAATGGCCCACATACTGTCCTTGCACCGGTGGGTTATCTGTCTGGATTGGATACCGTAAAGGAAATTGTGGAGCATGACGTTTTGGGTGCTTATGTGAAAAAAGCGATGTTCGAAGAATTGCTTTCTACGCTTGATTTACCAAAAGCAGAGTTGGAACAATTCGGGAATGATGTGATGGATCGGTTCAAGAATCCTTATGTGAAGCACTTTGTAACCAGCATTATGCTCAACTCCTTTCCCAAATTTAAGGCCCGAGATCTACCAGGAATAAAGATTTACCTCGAGCGTAAAGGGGAATTACCTGCTGCATTGGTACTTGGTTTGGCAGGTATTATTGCCTACTATAAAGGGGGTAAACGTGGGGAAGTTCTTATCAGTCCAAATGATGATCCAGCCACCCTTGCCCTTTTAACTAAATTGTGGAGTACTGAATCCATTGAAACTATAGCTGTACAAGTGCTCTCTTCTGAGTTTATTTGGGGCGAGAACCTAAATTTGATTCCCGGATTAACCCTTCAATTGATTAGTTATCTAACATCAATACAGGAAAAAGGAATGCTTGAAACAGTGAAGTCGATTCTTTAAGTACTAAACCAGTAAACCTGTCTACTCGTTTATTTTTAACTCTTTATATTAGCTCCCTATGCAAACACAATATATCAAAATCAATGCGGAAGACAATGTTGCAGTAGCCATCTCCGCATTACAAACTGGTTCAAACATAAGGGTGGGTGAACAGGATATTCTCTTGTTGCAAGATATTCCTGCTGGACATAAGTTTGCTTTAAAAAACTTTGCTGCCAATGATTTTATTGTCAAATATGGCTATGCCATTGGTCATGCCCGTGAAGACATTCAAATAGGGACTTGGGTGAATGAGAAGAATATTAAAACCAATCTCGACGGAGTTTTGGAGTATACATATTCTCCAAAACTGGTTTGTCCTGATATTAAAAGCCAAAACTTGACTTTTAATGGCTATTTACGTACAAATGGCTCAGCAGGTGTGCGGAATGAAATCTGGCTTATACCAACCGTGGGTTGTGTAAATGGTACCATCAATCAGTTGGCGGAACAATTACGTCGCGAAACCAATGGGGTAGGAGTAGATGCCATCGTGGCTTTCCCTCATAATTATGGCTGTTCGCAATTGGGTGAAGACCATGAGAATACCCGTAAAATATTGCGTAATATGGTACTTCATCCCAATGCTGGGGCTGTATTCGTAGTCGGTTTGGGTTGCGAAAATAACCAGTTGAAAGCTTTTAAGGAGTATCTAGGAGATTTCGATGCTTCGCGAATTCGCTTCATGGAAACTCAAAAAGTGAAGGATGAATACGAAGACGGAATGGAGGTTTTACGTGAACTTCATGCCCTTGTGTCTGCCGATGTCCGTACAGAATTGCCCCTCAGTAAACTGAAAGTCGGATTGAAATGTGGTGGTTCTGATGGTTTTTCTGGTATTACGGCTAATCCACTATTGGGACTATTTTCCGATTTTTTGGTAGCACAAGGAGGGACAACTGTGTTGACGGAAGTTCCTGAAATGTTTGGAGCCGAAACTATCTTGATGAACCGTTGCGAAACACCGGAAATGTTTGAAAAGACGGTGCACCTGATCAACGACTTCAAAGGCTACTTTATTAAAAATGAACAGCCCATCTACGAAAATCCTTCTCCGGGAAACAAAGCAGGTGGTATTTCTACCTTGGAGGAAAAGTCACTCGGTTGTACCCAAAAATGCGGAAAATCGGTGGTGAAAGATGTGCTTATGTATGGAGATAGGATTGATACCAACGGACTTAATTTGCTGAGTGCCCCCGGTAATGATCTCGTTGCAGCAACAGCCTTGGGTTCAGTAGGTTGTCAGATAGTCCTTTTTACCACAGGTAGAGGTACGCCATTTGGTACTTTTGTCCCTACGATGAAAATATCTACCAATTCAGCCCTGTTTAACAACAAGCCAGGATGGATTGATTTTAATGCCGGTGCAATTCTCGAAAATAAAACGATGGAAGATACCTTAGAGGCTTTTGTGGCGTATATTATTAAAGTGGCTAGCGGTGAAATGGTCAACAATGAAAAGAAGAATTATAGGGAAATTGCTATTTGGAAGTCTGGAGTAACACTTTGATAATCAGCCTTTTGTGTTCTGTTTTCACAATGAATTTTTATATTATGCTTGCTAATACACTTTGTATATTCAAATTGCGATTAATAGACCTTATGCTTTGTGTTTAAATAGTTTAAATAATTTAGTATAATGTATTTGGTTTCAAAGCTCAATTTGTATAATTCACTCTAAACAATAACAGGGTTTAAACGTTTTTATATATTAAATTCAAACCAATTTTAATCAAATAAAATGAGCTTACTAGAGACCCTGAAATGGCGATATGCCACGAAAAGAATGAATGGAACAAAGGTTCCAGCAGAAAAAATTGAAAGTATTTTAGAGGCGATACAATTGACGCCAACTTCTTATGGTCTACAAGCTTTTAAAGCGATTGTAATTGAAAATGAAGCCTTAAAAGAGCAGATTTTCACTGAGGCTTGTCAACAACCACAAATCAAAGAATCTTCACATTTAATTGTGTTTGCAGCAATCAAAAATGTAGATGCAAAACAGGCAGATGACCACATTCAGTTAATTGCTGATACGAGAGGAATTCCTGCCGAAAGTTTAGCTGGTTATCGTTCTATGCTTGAGTTAAAGGTTGCTGAAAATGAAGATCGTAATTTTATATGGACTTCAAAACAAACCTATATTGCGCTTGGAATTGCCATGGTAGCAGCTGCAGATGTGAAAGTTGATGCAACGCCTATTGAAGGATTTAATCCTAGTGCACTTGATAAAATCATCGGTCTTTCTGAACAAAATTTAGGTTCTGTAACAATATTGGCCTTGGGATATAGAGACGACGCGAATGATAGATTGGCTACTGCTCCAAAAGTAAGAAAATCAAAAGAAAGTTTGATCAGTATTATTTAATCTGTTTTTAATATTACAACATAATTATACAAGGGTAGAGTTTCATGAATGAAATTCTACCCTTCTTTGGTTTTAGACATTCCTGCTGATTTAGTTTACAATAATCTGCTGAAAGGTGGTTCAAGATCCCACATTTCTGCTGATAGGGAGTGTTGTAATCTATTGTATTTTTGTGAAAAGCTATTCTTCTAGTTGAATTTTAGGAGTGTAAATACTTTTAATTGAACTTGATTGTTTGTGCTTCTTAATTCATCTGGTTTAGCAATGTGGAAAGATTTTTTTTATTTTTCAAAAGGACAGCAGTTGGGCATTATTGTCTTGCTATGTTTAATCGTGTTGGTAATAATTTTGAATTATAGTTTGCCTTTGTTTTTCCCCTTGAAAACTACTCAAGACGATAGCTTTCTAATTGAAGCTGCTACTTTCCAAAAATCACTTGTTTCTAGGGATAGTTTATATCAACTGAAACGTCAAGCTGATTACGACGAGAAATATAAAAATTATGGGATGCATCAATATGATAAACCAAATAAACCACTAGCTCTTTTTTCTTTTGATCCGAATACGGCAGATTCTACGACTTTAGTCGCCTTGGGATTAAAAGGTTATGCTGCATCTAATTTGTTGAAATATAGGTCTAAAGG
>CANFFA010000236.1 GCA_947445425.1 Paludibacteraceae bacterium | reverse complement strand
TTTCAATACCACGCATGATATCAACTTCAGGGTGACCAGGTGTTGGGCTACCCCATTGACGAAATTGCGCCAATTCTTCCATTTTAAATTTTCCAGCACAAGCCAATACAGAGTAAAGCATGGGTGACATGTGACCTGGATCCAAGAACATACGGTCACGACCTTCCCAACTTGGATTTTTTGGATCATATTCCAAAAACTCAGTATACAAAACATTGATAAAATCCGCTCCGCCCATGGCACCACCTGGGTGACCCGATTTGGCTTTTTCTACCGCAGATGCTGCCAATATACGAATATTGTCTGCTGCGCGATTTAAAATTTGTGTTGAATTCATACTTAATTATTTATTGATTTTAATTTTCTACACTTCTAACATGAAAACTGATTCTTTTGTTTTATTGATTTTTTGTGCTTTTAAGTATTTTTTGTCAAAGATACTTAATGATTTGTTGTTTTATGAATCCATTTTGCTGAAATAAGTTTCTTTTTGAATTATCGGTTTGCGTATCTACTGAATTTAAAAGATGTTCATTAGAATTGCTTCTCTTTAAAATTTGAATGAGCTTACACCGTTTTCGTAGCTTTTTTGAACTAAAACTTATACCCGATTGTATAATTGAATCCCCAATTAGAACTACCATTCAATCCATATCCAGGAATATACCAAGGAGATATTGAACCTACAGTTTCTTTTGATAATAAATTTCGATTTCTAACATTCCAACCCAAATAGATGCTTTTATAAACTTCCACCCTGATGCCAGCAACTAGTTCATACCAAACTTTGTTAGCTTTTTCATTTGGATAATTTCTTGTCTCAGACTGTTTCCAATATTCATCTGAAATGATAATATTGTTTAGGTCATATGAAAAATTACTGAATCCCAATCGAATCCCTACAAGGAAAAGATTATTGGTAGGTTTTGTGTCTTTTTTAGGACTCAGTAAATTTATGTCTACACCAACTCGGCCAAATGGAGCATTCGTTTTATAGCTTGCCAAACTTGTCATTGTTTTGTCTGCACCCGCTAAACCGATTTCAACAACAGGATATATTTTCTGTCTTATGCCCAATTGTGCTGATCCTTCCATTGAATAAGTATCACCTTTCATGAGAGTTGAGTAGATAACTGAAGCTGCATCGACTTGTACCAGCATGCCACTCCACCATTTTATCTCTTCTGGTTTGGAGATGATCTTTTTCTCTTCTGAACTCGCTGTTAATAGATTAAAGCACAACAAGATACTAATTATATATGCGTATGTTTGTTGCATTGTCAGTGTTTACTTGGTGGTTGATAACTTTTATTGAATCAATTGAATGATTTGTAACAGTGGCAGAGTCAATACTGTAAACTTTTAAACACCCACATTCCAATGATAAAAACTCAGTGACATTGGTATGATAGATGGTTAATGTATCCTTGATTTTATTAATATTAAGTTGGTACGCCGTTTTACGAACAATTTTATTCAAGTTTAGACTCAGTAGGTTTATTTTCTTTGAGTTTTTATACAATACCGAATCTACTCCTACACCTTGAACAGTGATACTGTCAACATTCCATGCGGCTGTAACGAAAGTGTTGTTGGTTGGATTTAGGCTTACTTTATACAAAGAAACCTGCAAACGAACATATTTGTTTTTTCTGCATGTTTCATCATTACTGCAGGAATATCCAATTATAACAGCGAAGCTAAGTAAGATAAATTTGAAGAAGTATTTCATTCGGTAGTGCTAGATAAAGGTCTATTTATCAATGATTTTATTTTATTCGTAAATCTCATCTTGACAAATTAAAACTTCTCTCTTACCTCTGATTTAAGTTTTTCCATAGCAATGTCAGTTGGAGGATTTTCGCTGATTTTATACATATTGATTACCAACTCAGCCAATTCAGTTCCAATTCCATTGGGGTTTACTTTCGATGCACTTTGGTTGATAAGTCGCAATAGACTTTCCTGAACTGCCTTCATGTAAAACCATAAATCATCACTGACATAGATTTGTTGTGATAGATTGTGTGAAAATTCTTGGCGAATCGTTGAAAGCAGTGTGGTGTGAAGCTCCATATTGGTCATACCCGGTTTTGCAACGGATACAATGAGGTTGTTGGGTGTTGTTCTTTCCAGTACCAGCATCAATCGTTCATAAGCACGTAAACGAATGGGGGTCATAGCAGATGCCGTATTTTTTCGCAGTTCAAAATTACGTCTGTCATCTTCTGTTCGTAATACCTTGCCAATCATCAAGTAAGCTGTTATTAATACCAATAAAGCTGGGATAGTTATTTTAAGAATATCTATGATTTCCATGATAGAATTTTAATGGGTTTAGATTTCCTTTTCAATTTTGTAATTGTTTCTTTCAGATGAGTTTCTTCCGATTATTTCACCCAGGAAGCCTGCTAAAAACAGTTGTGTTCCTAAAATCATCGCCAAGATGGCCAAGTAGAAAAATGGATTGTCTGTTACCAAAGGTGCCTTGACATGTGCAATAATTGAACTCAATTTATTTAAACCAACTAAAACGACAGATATTGATCCAAGCATAAACATCAGACTGCCATATAATCCAAAGAAATGCATGGGTTTTTTTCCAAATTTGGAAAGAAATAGCAAAGTCATTAGGTCTAAATAACCATTTACAAAACGGCTCCAACCAAATTTAGATTCACCAAATTCTCTTTTTCTGTGTTCGACAACTTTCTCACCGATCCTTGTAAATCCGGCGTTTTTGGCAAGAAATGGTATGTATCTGTGCATTTCTCCAAAGACTTCGATGTTTTTTATTACATCACTGCGATAAGCTTTTAATCCACAGTTCATGTCGTGTAGCTTTAAGCCCGTTAGTTTGCGAGCTGTTGCATTGTAAAGCTTTGAAGGTAAGTTCTTTGTGAATGTTGAATCGTAGCGTTTTTTCTTCCAACCCGAAACAAGGTCGAATTTTTCCTCCTTGATCATTCGATATAGTTCTGGTATTTCATCTGGACTGTCTTGTAAATCAGCATCCATAGTAATGACTACATCCCCTTTTGAAGCAGCGAAACCACAATATAAACCAGGAGATTTTCCGTAGTTTTTTCTAAACTTCAATCCCCGTACATTTGAGGAATTTTGATGCAAAGCTTCAATCACTTCCCATGATCTATCTGTACTCCCATCGTTTACAAAAATGACTTCGTAAGTGAAGTTGTGTGCTTTCATTACTTTTTCTATCCATTCAAATAGAGTTGATAATGATTCTTCTTCATTATAAAGTGGTACGATGATTGAAATGTCCATGTTTTTTTATTTTGGAAGATTGAATTTGACTTATTTGATATGAATGCTATTATTCTTGTTCTTTATTCTCAGCAGATATTGGTGCGTTTTTCTTGATAAAGAAAGCCATCACAATTGCTACAAGGCTACCTACAAAAACATTTACCCAAATATATTGTAACGAAAAACTGGCTGGTTTTAATGTTGATTCCATTTGTTCTACAGCAGATTTGTCAATGCTAAATTTCATATCTGATAGGACTTTTAAACTATCTTTCATCATGCTTTCCAAATAGCTTGGAGAGATAAATTGAAAATAGATGTATTTAACAATAGAAGAAACCAAAGCTGCGAAAAAGAAGGTGTAGAGGATGATGGAGAAAGCCTTGCGATAACTAATGAACCCTTCGCATTGAGTATCACGGAATCGGATTGCCATTCGATACATTCCAATAACGATAGCAGAAATAGCAAAATAGGAAAGAAATATAAATAGAGCGTTTTTTTGAATGGACAATAAGAAATTAAGGGAGAATAAAACTCCCATAATCAGTCCATTAGACATGCTCGTTTTAATAATATTGGGTTGCATAATTAAGTTTTTACTATCCTGCAAAAGTACTAAAAAAACTACTAAAGTGAAAATAAATAAGCAATAACAATTGATAAGTAATATTCATTGATTTACAAATAGTTAGGACTGTTTGTCCACAGTAAAACACGACTCTCATTATCAGCTATTTATGATTCTCAGTTCGAGTTTTTTTTGATTGAATTTGATTCAAGCTATTATTCATAAAGTTTTTTGCAAAAATGAGCGGTATCTATACCTATGACAATAGGTGAAGATACCGCTCATTTTTTTCAATGTAAATATTCTAACATTGGGCTTTTCTACTTTCAGTAGTTGAGTTTCGCTATAATATAATTTTATCGCTTCGCTTTCTTTACAACAACTACAGTTTTAGAACCCTTTGCCTTGCTATTTCCTTGACCACCTTTTACAAATATACAAGAAGTCATACTCAATAAAAATCCCAAGCAGATTATTGCTGTTGTAGTTTTAATTAGATTCATTTTCTTCCGATTTTAGGTTGTTTGGATATATGATTATTTCAGTAATTAATTAAACTTATTCTTGTTTATTAGAAGTCTAAGGATTGTTTCTATTTGTAAAGATAGTTTATTTGAAGCGAATTCTTAGCTATTATAGAATGATTTTAAATGTAATATTTGAAGCCGATTAGAAACATGAAGTTTGAAGATTATTTTTGTGAATCCCCAAAAACCTTTGTGTACAAATCAAAGCTCTCTTGTAAGATTCTCATAGCCACTTCTTTTCCAAAAAATTGGTCTACTACAACTGACTTGTTTTCTAGTTTTTTGTAATCTTCGAAAAAATTCATCATTTCAGTTTTGAAGTGTGTTGGTACTTCGGAAATGTCATTGTAATGACTCACACTTGGATCACCTGCTGCTACGGCAATGATCTTATCATCCGCTTCACCATTGTCCAACAT
>CANFFA010000235.1 GCA_947445425.1 Paludibacteraceae bacterium | reverse complement strand
TGGGTAGCTTGTGTAAATCACCTTTTGGGGTAAATACAAAGACCTCTTTGTCGTACAAATTCAATTTGAATTCGTCCATGAAATCAACCGCATTCAATTCAGGATTTTCTAGAATTTCTCGAAGGTTCTTCAGCCATTCGTCCATTCCAGATTCGCTTTTAATCCCCTTGTATTTCCAGTGGGCGGCTAGTCCTTTCTCAGCCACTTCATCCATCCTTTGGGTGCGAATTTGGACCTCCACCCATTTGCTTTCTAGGCCCATTACCGTGGTGTGTAAGCTTTCATACCCATTCGATTTGGGAATAGAGAGCCAATCACGTAGGCGTTTTGGATTGGGTTGATATTGATCTGCTACAATTGAATAGGCTTGCCAGCAGGCCAATTTCTCTTTGTCCATATCAACATCAAAAATGACACGGATAGCAAAAATATCATAGATTTTCTCAAAGGGAGTATTCTGCTTTTTTATTTTGTTATAAATCGAATTAATCGATTTTGTACGTCCTTTGATTTCAAATTTAAACCCTAGCTCTTTCAATTTATCTTTGAGAGGGTTAATGAAATTCTGGATGTATATTTCACGAGTTTCCTTAGATTCCTTTAGTTTGCTGGAAATTTCATCGTAAATCTCTCTATTGATGTGTTTTAAAGATAAATCCTCCAGCTCAGTCTTGATGGCATAAAGACCCATTCTGTGGGCCAAAGGGGCGTATAAAAAGGAGCTTTCGCGGGCAATGCTTTGTCTATTCTCTTCGGGATGCGCATCAATGGTACGCATGATTTGTAAATGCTCTGAAATAATGATGAGTATCACCCGTACATCTTCCGCAAAAGTGAGGAAAAGCTTACGGAAGTTCTCTGTTTCCAGTGAGGTTTTTCTCGCATACAATTCTGCAACCCGCATCATGCCTTGTATGATTGAGCTTACATTGCTGTTGAATTTTTTTTCAATTTCGGTAGTGGTCAATAGTTTTTTCTCCACCAATTCGTGTAGCAAAACACTCAATACCGCAGACTTTCCCAAACCTACTTCATTGAGAATGATCTCTATAACATTTACTTTGTCAGAAAGGGTATGGCCGAAGTTAATTCCTTTCGAATTTAATTCGGTATGGTATCGTTTAAAAATCTCCCTTAATTCTTTTCTTTCTTGAAAGCTAAAGAGCTGAGCATGCAACCGTAAAAAATTACGATATTGTGCCTGAATTGTGGAATCGCTGGTGTAGTTCATAAGCCGGATTTTTAATTCAATTGAAAGAAATGTGTTTTTATAATGTTGTTTATTAGGTTCTTGGGTAAGCTTTACGCTACTTGAATTGAAATTTGATACAAAGATACAATACAAAATTCATGTAGGCTTAAATACAGAAAGTAAAATGTGAAAAATACTTGGAAATGTGGTATCAGCTGCCACAGGGAGTTTTTTATATGTGAATTATGCATTATTAATTATGAATTACTAATTAACTTTTCTAATTTTGTAATCATTCCCGAATATACTACCAAATCCAAATTTCCCCCATGATTATCTCAGATGATTCAGCACAAAATCTTGATTTGCAAAATGTAAATGAGTATGATATCCTGCTCTGTTTTGCTTCCGATGGTCTTACTATTTTCATTAGTGATCAAAGCAAAACACTGCTATCCACTAGGAGTTTTCCTTTTGATGGATTTTATACTGCCAATGCGCAAGAAATAATTCAGCTGTTGATGGCTGTGTCTGAAATGAAACTCAACTTTAATAGTGTTCGTTTAGTTTGTGAATCAGAACGTTATACTTTTGTGCCTGTCCCATTTTTTAAAGCCGAAGAGGCCGAGCTTTTTTTAAGTTACCAACAATTGATCACTGAGAAAGAGGTCGCTTTGTATAATGTTTTAGCCAATTTAGCAACGGTGAATGTCTTTTCTTTGGCAAAAGGATTGCAGGCTGCCCTCACTCAGCTTTTTCCTCAATGCACTGTGGAACATCAGCAAAGTTATTTCTTAACAGAAAAGGTGACTTTTACTCCAGAAAATAGTATGCAGGTTTGGGTGCGGGACAAGGTGATGGATGTAGTGGTATTGATGAATGGAAATCTGCAATTGATCAATAGTTATTCTTATTCAAGTGCTGAGGATTTTGTCTATTATATACTCCTGATTTATGAGCAATTGTCCCTCAATATGGAGACGGATCGTTTACAGCTTTATAATATGAAAAAGCGGGAGAAGATGAGTCAGTTAATTGAGAATTATGTGAAGAATGTGAATTGTATTTCGTGATTTTAAATTTCTAGCTATTTTTTTATGAAAATTCTCCATACTTCCGATTGGCACTTGGGCCACAGACTCCATGAGCAATCTCAATTTGAAGAGCAGTCGTTGTTTCTTTCTTGGCTTTTGGAATATATTCACAACAATGATATTGCAGTTCTACTTTTGGCAGGGGATGTTTTTGATACTGGCGTTCCCTCTGCTCAGGCACAGAAGCAATATTATGATTTCTTGATTCAGCTCACCAGAACCAATTGCAAGTCTGTCATTATCACCGGTGGAAACCATGATGCGCCCAGCACCATCAATGCACCAAAGGAGTTGTTGCAGTCATTGTCCATACATGTAGTGGGAAAGGCTACTGAAGAAATTGAACACGAGGTCTTTAAACTGTTAATTGAAGGTGAAGAGGTCATTGTGGCGGCAGTTCCCTATTTACGGGATCAGGACATTCGAAGGGCCATTGCAGCTGAGTCGGGTGAGCAAATTAACAATCGATATAAAACAGC
This sequence comes from Paludibacteraceae bacterium, assembly GCA_947445425.1. Lineage (GTDB taxonomy): Bacteria > Bacteroidota > Bacteroidia > Bacteroidales > Paludibacteraceae > Paludibacter. Next base: position 2,023 of record CANFFA010000235.1, on the reverse strand, counting down.
CTTGGTAAATCATTATACAGCAGTGGCGGAGTATTGCGAAAGTGTAAATCCAAATCTTGTGCCTGTCATTGCCATGGGGCATCTCTTTGCGATTGGCGGAAAAACGTCTGAAAGTGAACAGACCATTTATGTTGGTAATTTAGGAGATATAAGCTTTGACGACTTTCCTTCTACCTTTGATTATGTGGCCTTGGGGCATTTGCATCGTCCTCAAAAAATAGGTGAATCTGGGCGTGTTCGCTATTCAGGATCTCCTTGCATCCTTAGTTTTAGTGAGCTGGGATACGATAAAAAGGTGGTGGTGTTAGAAACTAAAGTTGGAAAAATAGCCGAGATTACAGAGGTCGTTGTTCCTGCTTTTAGAAGGATTGTTCGAGTAGTTGGAGATTTAGATAGTTGTATAGACTCACTTAAAATGATTGATGAAGAAGAATCTGTACTCAAGCCTTGGGTGGAAGTAGTAGTGGATATTGAATCTAAAGTAGGTTTTGCCTATTCTGAAATTACCAAAGTGGCAGAGGGTTTAAATTTGGAAGTGCTCAAGGTCAGCCTAAAGAATGAACGTAAAGTAACTGGCTTGGAAAGTCTGGTTGAGAATGCGAGACATATCAAGGAGTTTAGCCCTTTAGAAGTTTTTCAAATGAAGTGCAAAGAGCAGGATTTTGATTTAGAAAGTCGGCCAGAGATCGTAGATGCTTTTCATGAGATTTTGCAAATGACGAGGGAGGGGGAATGAATGTCATTAAACAACAAACGGCTGGTTATCTTTAGATAATCAGCCGTTAGTTGTTTAAGATGGAGTTTGACTCAATGACTTAATGACTTGAAAATTGTTTTTCTTATTGTAAATTATATTTTATTCCAAGATTTAAACCCACACTACCAAATGGGAATTTCTGACTTAAACCGACACTAGGAGTCGATGTTGAACTGTTTTGACCCAAAGATGTATAGCTGTCTTTGTATTCTATTTTTCTGTCGTTTACGGTCATGCTCGGTAAGATGCTGACGCCATTCTCTACGTTTGCAGTAAGTTCACCATTGGTCGGCGCGTAGGACATATTCACCATTGCAAGCTCTACAAAACAACTGATGTCTTTCTCTAAAGTGTACAATACCCCAAAGTTAGCAGTAGTACCAATGGCCCATCCACCATTAAAACGATAGCTCGTTTCATAGCTGTGTGTTCCTTCGAGTACACTTGTCTTTTTTGTAATATCACCACTGCCGAAAATTACCCCGATTTTTAAATATGGATTGAGTTGTGCCATTCCAGCATTGATGATGATGGATGGGTTAATTCTCATCATTTCGGCTGAAATATCATTATTAAGATTTATAATAAATGCGTTCCCTGCGACTGTACTTTTGGAATTTATATTGTCACCTTTTAATAGTGAAATCCCTATTTCTGCTCCTATATTTGCGTTGTACATGTATCCAGCACTTAGGCCAAAACTGGTTCCTTGTCCAAACGAAAGGTTAATCTGCTCTTCGTTTACTGGAGTGAGATCTGTTGATGAACTTGAAGTATAGGTCGCATTTTCTATACCTTTTATATTCCCAGAACTAGCTGCCCATCCGTATCCTCCATTGATAGAGATGTAACTAGATTGGGCAAAAAGTAAATTTGAAATGATTAGGAAAGTGAGTGCTAGGAGCTTTGCTTTGATTATCATTATTTCTTTTGTATTGTTGAATTTGGTTTGTATTTCTATTGATTTATTGTTGATTTTCTTTGATGTAATCACTGAACAATTGACCGTTTGGCAAGGTATCCTTTTTTTAGGAACTGTACATAATTAAAGATTGCAATTCGAAGTCATAAGCCCGAAGGGTGGGGTGTAAAAAATCAAATGATTGTTTTGAAAATCTTCGTACTAAAAATAAAAGAATAGTACACGGATTTACGCTGAAGCAACGGATTTAAAAACGGATTTAAAATTGACTACGTCAATTGATAAGAGCGTCTTATCAAAAATGCTTGCATTTTTTTTTATCCGTTTTTCAATCCGCTTAGACC
>CANFFA010000234.1 GCA_947445425.1 Paludibacteraceae bacterium | reverse complement strand
CAAAAGTTGATGAAATTGTTTTTACTTCAAAAAAAGAGTATTGCTGTTGTTGTGGATGAGTTTGGCGGTACGGCAGGAATTGTTACTCTGGAAGATATTATTGAAGAGATTTTCGGAGAAATTGAAGATGAGCATGATAGTCGCGGTTATGTTTCACAGCAAACCAATGAGAATGAATTTCTGTTTTCAGGACGGTTAGAGGTGAAAAGTGCAAACTCTAAATTTAATTTGGGTATTCCTGAATTAGATGCATACGAGACTATTGCTGGTTATATTTTGTACCACCATCAGCATTTCCCCAAATTAAACGAAGTGATTCATATTGGTGATTTTACTATAAAATGCATAAAAGTTACCAAAAATAGAATTGAATTGATTAAGTTTGGCGTTGGAAATGATTATTGATCTGATTTGTAGATTGTTGTGAATATGAATTCTTTTTTATACTTTGGGAATTAGTGTCAAAACGATTATTTGTTGATTTTTATTTTTTGCCCTATCAACACCACTATTTAATAAAAAATCATAGAAAAATACAGATTTCGCACAGGTTTAAACATTTTTTTGTACATTCGTAGCCTCAAAATAAAATAAACATAAAAAATACACATTAATTTCAAAACAAAATGGCAGTATTAGACAAGATCAGAAGCAAGGGAGTTTTACTTGTTGTAGCAGTAGGATTTGCATTGTTGGCTTTTATCATTGGTGATTTTCTAAATTCAGGATCTTCTTATTTTAACAAGTCCCGGGAAACAGTAGGTGAAATTGCTGGTGAAGATATTAATATCAAGGAATTTACCGCTGCCATTGAGCAAATGACTGAGGTTTATAAAATTGAAACAGGAAAGAGTGATTTGAATGAAGAGATGACTTCTCAAATTAGGGCTCAAGTTTGGGAAACCATGGTGAGTGATAAAATTTTAAACAACGAAGCCAAGAAAATAGGCCTTGCAGTAAGTGCTGATGAGCTTTCAGATCGTCTAATTGGTAATAATCCTCACCAATTAATTCTTCAACGTCGTGCTTTCGCTGGTGATAATGGGCAGTTTAGCCGTCCAAGATTGGTTCAGTTTTTAAATAGTCTTGAAGAAACACCTACGAGTGAGGAGATGAGACAACAAATTGCTCAGGCAAAAAACTATTGGTTGTTCTGGGAAAAAACTGTAAAAACAAGTATGTTGCAAGAGAAATATACAGCCCTTATTTCTAAGTCAGTTGCTGTTAATAGCCTAGAAGCTAAAATGGCTTTTCAAGATAAGAAAGAAAGTGTTGATGTTGCTTATGTCCTAAAACCATACTATACGCTATCTGATTCTACAGTAAAAGTGAGTGATAGTGAAATTAAAGATCGTTACGCTCAACAGAAAGAAAAATTCAAACAAGAAGCAAGTTGTGGTATCAATTATGTTGTTTTTAGCATTAATCCATTGAAGGAAGATTTTACTGATGCTGAAAAATGGATGGCTAAATTGAGTTCTGAATTTAAAACTACTACTGATATTGTTGGTTTGGTGAATTCCAATTCTGATGTGATGTATGATGGTCGTAATTATTCTCGTAAAACTGTTCCTGCAAATTTACAAGCATTTGCTTTTGGTGGTCAAACAGGTGATGTAATTGGACCATTGTTTGTGAATAATACCTATACCATGGCTCGCATTATGCAAGCTGGTATCATGCAATCAGATTCAGTGAAATTACGTCACATCTTTTTAGTAAAAAATGATGAGGCGAAAGCAGATAGTTTAGTTGCTGTTATTCGTGGTGGTGGTGACTTTGCTGCATTGGCACAAAAGTTTTCTGCTGTAAAACAGACTGCTGCTAAAGGTGGAGAAATAGGTTGGTTGCAAGAAGGCATTGCTGGTGTTGATAAAGAGTTGACAACTACTGCCTTTACTAAAGCTACCAATGAAGTGTTTACCTTGAAAAATGCACAAGGTACACAGATATTGCAGGTTATGGAAAAAACAGCAGCACGTAGTAAAGTTAAATTGGCTATTCTAGAACGTAAAGTTGTTCCAAGTAGCAAATCTTATAGTAAGATTTATAATGAAGCAAAACAATTTGCAGCACAAGAATTAACGCTAGAAACTTTTGAAAAAGTATCTAAGGAAAAAGGTTTTATGCTACGCCCGGCATTGGATATATTGAAAACGGCTGATAAAATTGCTGATATCAATCAATCTCGTCAAATCGTTAAATGGGCTTTTAATGCAAAAGTTGGCAATGTTTCTGATGTTTTCGATTGTGGTAATCAATTTGTAGTAGCCATTGTAAAAGAAATGTCTAAAAAAGGATATCGTTCAGTTGAAAAAGTTACTGATCAATTAAAAGCTGAAATTATCAAGGATAAAAAAGCCGAATTGATAATTGCTGATTTAAGTTCTCAATTGTCGAAATCAAATAGTCTTGAAGCTTTGGCAGTGACTTTACATGATTCTGTAAAAGTAAGTCCTTCGATTAATTTTGCTTCTTATCAATTTGGTTCTTTTGGTCCTGAACCTTCTGTGATTGGTAAAGTATCAGTTGCAGCTTTAAATAAAGTGTCTGCGCCAATTAAAGGAAATTCAGGTGTATTTGTAATTCGTACTTCTAATAAAAAAGTAAATCCAATCACTTTCAATGCCAAAATGGAAGCAATGCAATTGAATTCTCGTATGAGCTATTCTTTGCCTTATATGATCCTTCAAGATTTAAAAGAGAAAGCTGATATCGTTGATAATAGATTGAATTTCTATTGATTGCAATAAATTAGAACCTAAATAATTGAGAAACGGAGTGATTAATTTCATTCCGTTTTCTTTTTGTCCATAAGTTTGTGTAATTTTGCACAAAGAAGAATTTTCCTCATACTATAATATACAGTACATGAATAAAAAACCCTTGGTTGGTCTATCTCTTGAAGAATTAAAATCCGTGGTGTCAACTTTAGGTATGCCCTCCTTTACTGCAAAACAAATAAGTGAATGGCTTTACAAAAAAAAAGCATTTACCATCAATGAGATGTCCAATATCTCTGCCAAAAACCGTGAACTGCTTTCTGAATTTTATGAAGTGGGTAGAACACTTCCTGTACAAACAGTGGAATCCACAGATGGAACAAAGAAATACTTGTTTAAAACAGAGGGCGGACATTTTATTGAATCAGTTTATATACCAGAAGACGACAGGGCTACACTTTGTGTATCATCACAAGTTGGTTGCAAAATGGGCTGCTTGTTCTGCATGACAGGGAAACAAGGTTTTATTGCTAATTTGACTTATACTGAGATTTTAAACCAGATTTTCTCTATTCCAGAGGCTGATAAATTGACGAATCTTGTATTTATGGGTATGGGTGAGCCTTTTGATAATATGCTTCCCCTGTTGAGGTCTTTAGAGATTTTAACTGCTGATTATGGTTACGCTTGGAGTCCTCGTCGGATAACTGTTTCTTCCGTTGGTCTTATTCCTGGAATGAAGGTATTTCTTGAAAAGACGAATTGTCATTTGGCCATTAGCCTTCACTCTCCTTTTTCGCAAGAGCGTTTACAACTTATGCCAATTGAAAAAAGCTTTCCCATAAGTTCTGTTTTGGAAGAATTACGTAAACATGATTTTAGCAAACAACGACGTGTTTCGTTTGAATATATTTTATTTGAAGGGATTAATGATACTATGCGTCACGCTGTTGAATTAGTGAAAATACTAAAGGGCATAGAGGCTCGCATTAATATAATTCGCTTTCATCCCATTCCAGGTGTTGATTTAAAAAGCTCAAGTAATGAGAAAGTTAATTTTTTCAGGGATTATTTGAACAGTAATGGTGTTACAGCCACCATCCGTCGATCTAGAGGTGAAGATGTTTCTGCAGCATGTGGTATGTTGTCTACACAAAAGAATGAAAATGTGTCAATTGACAATTAGTATTCTCCATCTTTGATTATTTTCTGTTTTCACGATTCTGTAATGGATATTTGTTTATGAAGTTTTATTTGCGTTTTGTCATTTTAATAATCGTCTTGTTTTTTGGTGTTCTTAATTCTATTTACTGTCAAAAGAAGCTAGAAAAGCAGATTTCTGATTCTCTTACGGTGATAGCCAATAGTTATGTTTCGGCAATTGGTAAAGTGGCTGTTTTATCTGTCTCTTATACTGCCCAACCAAATACCATCCTCATTACAGCAAGTGATAAATTAGCCTATCTCCCTTTTCGTCCTGATAATGTTGCCCGTATCTATTCTGCACTTTCTACTGTATTAGCCCCTAAAGCTGATTCTATTTCTATTGTATGTCAAGTTGGCAATAAAAGTATAGAAGATTTTATTCCGAATTTTTATCGAACTAATTTTATTGATCAACAAAAGCAATTTAGAGTTCCAACTGATTCTGCGCCTTTGATAAAGTATCTTTCAAGGCCCTATAATATCATTAGTGGCTTACAAAATCGTCACATTGCACTTTGGCAAAGTCATGGACTGTTTTTTGATCAAAAAACCAATAAATGGAGATGGCAACGGCCTCGTGTAATGCAAGTTGTTGAGGATATGTATACTCAGTCCTTTGTGTTGCCCTATTTGGTTCCAATGCTAGAAAATGCTGGTGCCAATGTTTTGTCACCCCGTGAAAGAGATACGCAAGTTAATGAAGTGATTGTGGATAATGATACAAAAGATCATGAATCACGCTATCGGGAACACAATGAAGCGTATAGATGGAAAGCTGGTGATACAGTTGGTTTTGCAAACCCGAAATTGATGTATCGTAAATTTGAGAACCCTTTTCGTTTAGGTACTTTTCGGACGATTCAATCTACTAT
>CANFFA010000233.1 GCA_947445425.1 Paludibacteraceae bacterium | reverse complement strand
TTTCTCGTTTGGATTTACTTCTACAAACTCAACATTACTTACAATCCATGGACGACTAAGCCCTAATGCTATCGAAAATATCTCAGTACTATTCATACTACAAAGATATTCCTTTTTTCAATTACCCACCCTAAACGTTATAGAGCCATGCAGGGCTCAGTATTGCTGAACCGATGGATGCAGCATCAAAAAAGACCATGTTTTGGAGAGGGTCAATAATAGATAATGTGTTCATAGTATTTGATTTAATCTTTTTTGAGGTTGTAATATTAATCTAAGTTGCAACTTGTGATTTTTATGCCAATAAGTTCTCCAATTTATTCTTCCATTTTTCCCATTCCGGCATTTCTCTGGTTTGTAAATCGAGAAAACGTTGTGTGTGGTCATGGTGTACCAAATGGCAAAGTTCATGTATAATCACATATTCTATACAGGATTTGGGAGCTTTAATCAGTTCAGGATTTAAAATAATCTTTCCTTTTGCCGTACAACTTCCCCAACGGGTTTGCATGTGTCGTATTGATATATTGTAGTTAATTTCTGAAATATCATTGCGCTTGATAAACGATTCGAACAAGGGTAGTGCTATCTGATGAAATCTATCTTTAGCTTTGTTAAGATACCAGGCTTCAACCAACTCTTTTACGCCATCTTTATTAGTCGCTTTCACTTCCAAAAATTGGCCTTTAAGTTTCACATCGTCCTTAGTTGATTTCACATCGTCACTAATTATCACTTTCAACCGATATTGCCTTCCGAGATACAAATGGGTTTCGCCTCCTACAAATTTACGATCTGTTAATTTGGGGTGAAAAGCCAAGAAGAAACTCAATTGTCGGATAATCCAGGATGCTTTATTTCTGAGTTTATCTTTAACCGAATCAATGGAGCTATCCATAGGAGCTTTGACCAAAACTTCTAAATCTGGTGTTACTGTTATGCCCAACGTTTTTCTTTCGGAAAAATCCAAACTGAAATCAATTCGCTTTGATCCAAATTCAATATAATCTCGCATCACTTGTATCGTATTTTTGCAACATCAAGACATCTATTGGCAATATCATCCATCTCCCCAAAGGATAGATTTATACTATATTTATCTCTTACCTCATCTATCAAATAATCCCCAATCTCAATTTGCAGTTTGCCGGTAATGGTAGATTTGGCTTGCCAATCAATGATTGCAATTCCATTGTCCAATACAGCCTTTTGTACCAATTCATCGATCTTTAGTGCTGTCTGTATTGAAATGTCCTTTTTAATATTAGCATCTGAAACCTTACTATTTAATGACTCAAGACTTAATCCATAGAATGCTTTGGCTACATCTTTATCCTTCAATACTTCTGGAATATCACTATCGGTGTGCGCCAAAACATTGGACATTATTTCCTCTACTTTGTTTAAGTATTGGGTCTCATTAATTCTTTTGGACTCATAATCTGCAATAGATTCAATAAGCATTTGTGAGAACTTTTTGTAGAAAGCGGGATCTTCTTCCATCTTCTCCGAAATATGCTTTGCAGTTCTGCTGGCTATCTTATCCGCTTTGGCAGCCTTACCTGTTGTACTTTCCACTTCCTGTTGAAATTTCTCTTTATCAAAGATATTCACCAGCTCGGTAATTGTTTCAACCTTTTCAGTAGTAATGTGGGTATTAATCAATTTTTGTATCTGTCCTTCATATTGTTTATAGTCGATGGAATCGCTATATCTTTCTACAACGGCCAAGCGTAGTTTCAAGAACATGGTTAAGTCGGTCTTGTATCTGTCAATTGTTTTTTCATCTACCTCTTTATAAAATAGTGTCGAGGAGAGTGCCAATTTGAAGCCTTTGGCAAATGCGGCCAATTTATCATAAAACAATGCACGTATCGCTTCATCCTTCAACAACAACTGATATGCTTCGGCATCTCTTTTATTGGCAACAGTTTTAAAAATATCCCACAGTTCAGAATGTTTCTGACCCAACTTCTTTATTTCATCGCCGATATTGGTCAGAGTGCCCACCAAGTCCTCATTGTCGAAATCCTCAAATCCTGAATACAGTTCAAGTGCCTCATCCAGATTTTCAATTACACCGTAATAATCAATGATATATCCGAAATCTTTGTCTGGGCAAACACGATTTACACGGGCGATGGCTTGCAAAAGTTTGTGACCTTGTAAATTACGAGTCAAATACAACACCGTGTTTTTGGGTTCATCAAAACCTGTTAGCAGCTTATCCACTACAATGATTATCTCAGGTTTATCAGCAGCATTTTTAAACCGGTTGATGATATTGGTTTCGTATTTCTTAGAATTGCCGTGTTCATCCATCATTTTCTTCCAAAAACGATTCTCTTTCTCATTCGATTTTTCGTAAGCACTGTCCTCTCCCTCCCTTTCATCTATGGACGAAATCAACACTTCACTACTAACGATTCCTATTTCATCCAAAAACTCTTTGTAACGAATGGCATTTACCTTTTTGTCGCAAACTAATTGCGCCTTAAAAGGTGTTCCTTGCCAATTGTCACGAAAATGCTGACTGATGTTCCAAGCAATAGCATATATTTTTTGCTCCGCACTATTCAGCTGATCGGCACGACTGAATTTTTTCTTAAAATCAGCCTTTTGATATTCGCTTAGAGGTTCAGCAACCATGCTAAAAAACAGATCCAAAGGGTTTTCATTTACTTTTTGACGGGCAAGCCTCCCTTCATACAGCAAAGGAACAACCGCCTTGTCCTTCACCGCCTGATCAACGGTATAGGCATCAATAATTCCCCCGAATTTGTCCGCCGTACTTTTATCTCTTTTGAAAAGCGGTGTTCCGGTCATGGCAATAAAACAGGCATTGGGCAAAGCCTTCTGCATTTCTACATTGAAAGTACCATGCTGTGTCCTGTGTCCCTCATCTACTAATACGAAAATATCGTAACTATCCAATGGGGTTTTCATCCGCTTCATCGCAGCCACAAACTTATTGATAATGGTAGTCACCACGGCATCACTCTTACTTTGCAAAAGTTCAACCAAACGTTGACCAGTGGAAGCATTCTCCACAAACCTTCCACATTTCCGAAAAGTACCGGTAATTTGAGTGTCCAAATCGGTGCGGTCGGTTACCAACACTATTTTCGGATTTCGGATTGACTTCTCCATGGCAATGGCTTGTGCCAACATCACCATAGTCAACGACTTTCCACTCCCTTGCGTGTGCCAAATCACCCCACCTTTTCGCCTGCCTCCTTCAATTTGCAGGATACGGTGTAAAGATTTTTTGATCGCAAAAAACTGTTGGTATCGTGCAACTTTTTTAACTCCATTGTCAAACAAAACATAATTGAAAATCAGATCCAGCAACCGTTCCGGTCTACACAATCCATACAAATACTCATCTTGTATGGTCGGGAGGATGCTCTCAGTTTCCAAGTCATCAAAATACTGCTGAACATACTTGAAGCGCTCACCAAATAGTTTTTTCTTTTGATCTGGATGCAAGGCCTGGTTTTTTAATTCCTGCAGATTCGTTCGGTACAGTTTTTCTTCTTCAACCGTCGTAAATTTCTCCATCCATTTAGCCCAAAATTTTTCGGGCGTTCCATTCGTTGCATAGGAAGCATCCTGCGTGGCAAGACTTAAAATCAATTGCGAATAAACATACAAACCACGTATTCCATCCTCTTGCTGGCTGCGCAAATGCTGACTGATGGCTTGTTCCAGTGGGCTTTTTATATCGGGACGCTTACATTCAATTACACACAACGGTATGCCATTTACAAACAACACCAAATCCGGACGATAATGTTCTTTACTGGCACTTCGTGCTACGCTGTATTCTTCGGTGACGTGATAAACATTAGCTTCCAGATTTTTCCAATCGACATATTGTACCGTAATGCTTTTTTTGTCCCCATCAAAACTTTGCTCAAAGGTTTTGCCCAACGTAATAAGGTTATAAACCGTTTCACTGGCAGCAATGTAACCCTCGTTCATGGGGAGTTCTCTCAATGCACGTATGCCATTTTCTATATTGGCATCACTGATATAGGTGGTCTTGGTGGAACTAATCCTTTTTTCGGAATTGATCTCTTTCAACTGTTTCCGCAAAATGTCTTCCAACAACACATTGCTTGTCTTCCCACCACGCAGACTCTCGGCTTCCGATGGTGAAAGGTAAGTATAACCCAACTTTTGTAGCATTTGCAAAGCTGGTATCTGGCTGATATGGTCTTCTTTGAAGGAGGGAACATTCATGTTTTAATCTTTTTGGAGAATTAAAGGTCGTTTCTGGGGAATTGCTATCCCCACTAAATTATTGAGATTTACTTATCTTTGTTGAAATTGCAACGAAAGGGGTAGTCGACAAAATCGCTAATAATCAATTATATATGATAAATACTTAACTTGCTTGGAGAAAACATCTCCTTTTTTGGAGAATTGTTTTTTATCTATGAATGTTTAAATAAAAATCTTCTTGGAGAATTATTTTCTGTTTTTGGAGAATTCTACTCCTCTTGTTTTGATCTCAGAAATTCAATCACTTTATTAACTAATTCATCTCCCCTTAGGTGATTAAATCGCATTTCTATCTGATAGGTTGTTCCACTTGCTTTCCCATCTCTGGAGAGAACTTTATCGTCAAAAAGTTTAGTGGTTATGTATTTTAATTGATTTCTATTTAGTGTCTGAACGGAAATTAGTATCGTGTTGAATATGAGGATATACCTCTTTAATTTGACTGTTGAATAATTTTACCATTCGCTTAAAATTACAGGTCAAATGCTTGATTAATAACTGAATATTGATTATCTTTGAGTAAAAATAGAC
>CANFFA010000232.1 GCA_947445425.1 Paludibacteraceae bacterium | reverse complement strand
TATTTTTTTGTCTTCGCTCACGGAAATCTGGCGCCATTTTTCCTGAGTCAAAATCGCGTAATTTGAAAATTTTCAGAAAAATGCGGGTTTTCGTTCAGGGACTATATAGATTTGAGAACGCAAATTCCGCAAATTAACGCAAATGAATTTTCTTATTTGCGTTAATTTGCGGAATTTGCGTTCTCAAAACTTTTCATGTTCATTCTTGGCTGAGATGCTAACGATAAGACTTTCCACAGGCTATAAATTCAGCAATCTTTTCTTGTTGTGTTTCAAATAAATTTCCAACGACAACCAAATCAGCACCAGCACTGTAAGCCGTTTTTAATGCCTCGATTGATTTTATCCCACCACCAACGATCAAAGGAATTGACAATTCTTGTGCAACATGGCTGATCATCTCCTTCGAAACGGGTTGAACTGCACCACTACCTGCTTCCAAATAAATCATTTTCATTCCCAATAATTCAGCCGCAAGTGCTGTGGATAAAGCAATATCTTTTTTGTCCGATGGAATAGATCTTGTATTACTCATGTATTCTACTGAACTTGGCTTTCCGCCATCAATGAGAATATACCCTGTTGAAATAACTTCTATTTTTGATCTTTTTATTGCGAGTGCTGAACCCACATGTTGACCAATTAGAAATTCACTGTTGCGACCAGAAACGAGTGATAGAAAGAGCATAGCATCTGCTTTGTCAGTAAATTGAGATGCATTGCCAGGGAATAATATGATCTCAGCTTTGGTTTCTTCTTGCAATACGGCAATGAAACTATCTGTTGATTGTAAGGTATGACTTCCGCCTACAAAAATAAAATCGGGTAAGCTTGTTTTTAATGCAGAGATAGTTGCGGCCAATACACCGCCTCGGCATTTATCTGGATCCAAAAGAATAGCCAACATTTTACGATTGCTTTCTTTGTTTCGCACAATTTTATTATAGATGCTATTCATTTTCTTTTCTTATGCTAAACAATACACCAAAGTGTAGGCCTCATTTTGTAAATAAAACAATTTATATTTCTGTAAGCTGGGAACATGAAGGGCTGACATTTCACCTTCGTTTTTTAATTTAAATGGTAGAATTCTTAACTGTTTTGAAAAGTCAACAGCCTCTTTTCCTATGATTTTATACAATGCCTCTTTGACTGACCATGCCAAATGAAGTTTTCTTGGGTCATTTTCTATATAAATTTCCTGTTGCTCTAGCTCGCTTAAGAAACGAGTGTAGACTTTCTCTATTTTAGGACTAGGGCACTCTATATCTATCCCTATTTCAAGGCTTGGATGTACAAGAACTGCAATCCAATTTTTACTGTGTGAAATGCTGATATGAAAGCTTTTGTCAGATAGAAATGGTTTCCCATCTTCATTGTAAATGACGACTAGTTCTTTTCCCAATAAGGCTTTTAATGCAAGACGAACGCCTAAAAATTCCCGTTTTCGATGCTCACTTGCTAGCTTTCCTAATTCTTCAATATAAAGATCAGGCTGCTCAAACTTTTGCAGCATCTCCTCCCAACTACCCACCATTTCCCATACTATTCCACGGGCCTTTCCATGTTCAATACGAAGGCTATTTACAAGTAAATTCGGATAACTGATTACTTCTTCCATTCAAAAGTCTCCATTATTCTAATCACATCTTCTCGGATATAGTTGGACATTGGGGCAATAGAGTCTTTATTCGGTACATTGTTAAAATATAAGGCACCCCTGAAAAAATGATGTGCACTGTCAGTGACCAAAAATTGAACAGATGAAGCTGTATTTCCTTTCAAGTCATACAGTAAACCATGCACATTTCTCTCTTTGTTTTGAAAAGCCTTTTCACTAATACCATCGGCACGAACACTGTGTTTGTATACAAATTTTCGACTATCCTCCAGTAAATTCACTAAATTCCCTTTGACAGGTAAATAGCTGCAGAAGATATTGGCATTCAATTTTTCATAATGTAGATCAATAGAATATCGATCTGTTCTCTCAGAATGACTTATCAATTTTACATTTTTTGGTAATGCAAACCGATAGGGTAAACCCAAAGTGTCTACCATTCGGTATTCATGTGTTGGTAAGTCTACTCTGAAATAGCCGTATGGACGAGGAATATATGCTTCAGAGCAAGAGTAGAAATAGGTGACTAATAATAGATAAAGCACTGTTTTTAGTAGGCGCATAGTTTGGGTATTGTGAGGAATGATTTGGTAATCTAATGATTCAATACTGTGATGATTTTAAATTATAAATCATCAATTGCTACAGGTAATTCTTTAATGTGTAATTTGACTTTTTTGATGCGTCGCAAATCAGCAGCAACGATTTCAAAGGTATACCTACCATAATCAATACGCTCATTTTTTGAAGGAATATCTCCTTTTAATTCCAATATGAGTCCTGCTAAAGTCTCTACTTCTTCTGTTACTTTAACAAAATCCTCCTCTTTGATTTCTTCAATTTTAAAGAAATCATTTAACTGTATCTTGGCTTCAAACACAAAAGTATTAGCATCTATTTTTGTGTATAACTGCTCTTCCTCATCATATTCGTCTGAAATATCACCCACAATTTCTTCCAAAATATCTTCGAGGGTTATCAAGCCTGAAGTGCCCCCATATTCATCCACTACCAATGCCAAGTGAATTCTATTGGCTTGGAATTCACTGAGTAGATCATCAATCATCTTAGTTTCAGGTACATAATAAGCTTGCCGAATGAGACTTTGCCATCTAAAAGTCGAGGGTTTGTCCAAATGTGGGAGTAAATCCTTAATATACAATAGGCCTTTTATATTATCTCGCGTGCCTGCATAAACTGGAATTCGTGAATAGCCAGACTTGATAATTGAGCTTAGAAGTTCCTTGTAGTTTGTCTTGATGTCGACATTGACCATATCTATCCTTGAGGTCATAATGTCCACCACTTGGATGTCTCTAAATTTAATAATACCTTCTAATATTTCGGTGTCTTCATCTTTGCTATTGGAGGTAAGCTCCAATGCGTGAGACAATTCATCCATCGAGATATTGGAGTGGTGATGTTTGCTTAATCGGTTGTTGACGATGGAGGTGGAATTTACCAAGAGACTGACAAAAGGTCCTAGGAGTTTTTCCAATGCAAATATGAGTGGTACGGTTTGAATAGAAGTGTCTTTCGAGAATTGTGCAGCATATACTTTTGGCATTATCTCACCAAATAGCAAAAGCATAAAGGTAATAAAAATCGTTTCAAATATAAGTCCCAAGATCGGCACATTGTCAAAATTGAGAACTGTGGAGGTAAAGTAGCTGAGAAGTAGGATGATAGCAACATTTGAGAAATTGCTACTAATCAAGATTGTCGCCAGTAACCTTTGTGGATTTTTAAGTAATCTTAAAATGTTTTGTTCTGCTTTTTGATTACTTTCTTCTATCTCACTAAGCGTTTGTGGCGTCAGTGAGAAGAAGGCAACTTCAGAGGCAGAAATAATAGCAGTGCACCCTAATAGCAATATGCTGATTACCAATGATAAAGTTGCGGAAAGTGTAATGGGATGTACGGAGATGCCTCCGATGTACATATATAAATCGCTATTTTCCAACTGTTTGTTATTTAGAGTTCAGGATAAGCTGAACTGACTTTTTGAATTTATTTGAGGCTTAAGTTCTATTCAATCGCTTCATTTATTGAATAGTAGCTTTTTGGATCTCTTTCTTATTACAAAAGTACTCTTTTTTTTTGAATCAATAATGCTTCTCAAAACTTACTCATTAGCACTCCTATAATTTTAAATTTTTTTGGACTTTTACTCTTAATGAGCTATAAAATAAATAAAATTGAGTCATATCGAATCTCATTTTTTTAAAATCTCTTCTAAATTAACCTCACCTTCATTCAAAATGTGTTTTTGCGTTAAAATTTCACTGTAAAATTAAATTATGAATAAGTTTTAATGCTTATCTTTACAGCTTGAATTGTATTTCTGCATGAGAATATAATTCATTCTGAGAATGATAAACAAGTCAATAACAACTTTTTATGGCTGATAAATTGGTTACGCTCGCAATTCGCACTTATCAACGTGCACAGATGATTAAAAGTATTTTAGAAGAAAATGACATTGAAACGGTCATACATAATCTAAATCAAGCACATCCAGAAATGGCTGTAGGGGTGAGGATTCGCATAAAAGAATCTGATTTGCCTCGTGCTTTAAAGCTCGTAGAAGAGAAAGAGAGTGCTTGGGAAACCGATCTCGGAAATCCCCAAAAAAGTAATTTGCAACAAGTACTTATACCAATTGATTTTTCTGATCATACGGCGAAGGTGCTTGATTTTGGATTTCATTTTGCCCAGAAGCTTAATGCTGAAGTGGTACTATATTATGTGTTTTTCAATCCAAATTTCTCTATTTCAACGAATGACGACATTAGTAAATATAGTTTTAAAGACAATGAATTGGTGCGCAGAATGATTGGTACCACCAATGCAGATGTGGAGAATATGACCAATCTAATTAACCATCGTATTGATTTGGGTCAATTGCCCGATGTTCCTTTTCGTTTCAAATTGAAAGAGGGGGTGCCCGAAGATGAAATTTTGGATTATTGCAAGCTCAACAAACCAGTTTTGGTGGTAATGGCTACGCATGGCAGACAAATACTTGCTAGTGATTTGATTGGTAGTGTAACAGCAGAGGTGATGGAATCTTGTGCCTCACCGGTATTTGCAGTTCCAATGCAGTCGACCATACAGCCAGTTGAACTACATAAGGTTGCGTTCCTGACAAATTTTGATCAAAAAGACTTAATAGCCATTGATAAAACAATCTCCTTGCTGGGCGCTGAAAATATTGAAATTTCT
>CANFFA010000231.1 GCA_947445425.1 Paludibacteraceae bacterium | reverse complement strand
CTTTTTAAATGAAGTACTGAAACAATCTAAAGATTTACAAGAAGTTGTCTCTAAATTCCAAGGACAATTACAAAACATACTGAATGAAGTACCAGTAGATGAAGACCATTTACAGACCAGAATTAAAGCTGCTACGGATTTTTTTGCAGTCAAGATGGTCAACTTGGTAGAAACGCTTCGACAATCACCTGCGACAACGGATAGCAAACAAAATGCGGCCGACTACAATGATGTAATCAAGATGATTTTCAGTAATGTTGCTCAAAAGAGCTTTTTAATGAAAAGATTAAAAGAAAAATTCACGGTAGAGGACTATTTTGTTTTAAAAAACACATTTACAATGCCTGAATTTAGTGTGAATGCCTATGCCAAAACAACATCATCCCGACCACTAGAAACCAGACAGCCGAAACTATTCCATGAATTGCTACAAATACGTAATAAAATTTGTGAACCACATGATTTACCAATCTATATAGTAGCAGGAAGTAAAACGCTGATTGAAATGTCTGATTATTTGCCTCAAACTGAAAAGGAACTACTTCAAATCAATGGCTTTGGTCCAGCTAAAGTAGAAAAGTATGGTAAGTTGTTTTTAGATGCTATCAATGCTTTTTGTAAAGCAAATAATTTACACTCCTTGATGGAAGAGAAAAGCAGTATAAAGAAGGAGAAAAGTGAGAAAAAAGAACCTAGCGAAAAAAAGTCTGTCGGTGAAACCATGCGTACCAGCCTCCTGTTGTACAAAGAAGGACTGACCATCGAGGAGATTGCAAACTCCAGAAACCTAGGCAACACTACTATAGCAGGACATTTAGGGAAATTCATTACCAGCGGAGAGTTAGATATCAATCTATTTTTATCCAAAGAAAAAAGAACAAAAGCTATGAAAACCATTGACGAAAGCGCAGAAATAGGCTCTATGTTTCAAATGCTGAAAGACGTACTCAATCCTATAGAAATCACACTTTTCAATGCTTGGTTACGATCAGAAAAAAAATAAAGTTCCTAAATGCAAAAAGAGACATTAACCGAAGTTAATGTCTCTTTTTTAAGAGCGAAAGACGGGGCTCAAACCCGCGACCCTCAGCTTGGAAGGCTAATGCTCTATCAACTGAGCTACTTTCGCAATTTACCCCTAGCCCCTAAAGGAGAATCATTACCCCCCTCAGGGGGCAGGGGGTCGTGGGCAGTGCAGGATTCGAACCTACGAAGTCGAAAGACAGCTGAGTTACAGTCAGCCCCAGTTGGCCACTTTGGTAACTGCCCATACTTTGTTCTAAAGCGGTGCAAAGATAGGCTTAAATTACCAAACTACCAAACAATATTTGCCATTTTTATAGCTGTAATTGCAGCTTCTACCCCTTTATTTCCATGTATTCCCCCTGCTCGATCCAAAGACTGTTGCAAGGTATTGGTAGTCAATACTCCAAAAATAACAGGACAAGAATTTGTACGAGCATTCAATTCTGAAATACCATAAGTAACCCCTTGACAAACATAATCAAAATGAGGAGTATCACCTTGAATGACACAACCAAGAACAATAACAGCATTATATTTAGAGCTATGATCTTTCTCAGACCGAACACTTTCTACCATTTTTTTAGCTGCATACGTCAACTCAAAAGTCCCTGGAACATGGAATACTTGAATATTGGAAGGCTCTACACCATTTTCGATTAGTGCATCGATTGCACCTTGAAGTAAAACATGCGTAATGGCTGGATTCCAGTCGGCAACTGCTATAGCATATTGTTGCATTGCCACCTTATTTGCATCGGGCATTTTATCGGCATCATATTCCGAGAGATTTTGATATTGAGTTGCCATTATTATTTTCGTTTAAACGTTCTTAAATTATATCAGTAAAAAAAGCTACTTCCTTTTAGAAAGCAGCTTTTATAAAAGTATTTATATCTTGAAAACTAAGCTAAGATCAGCAATGTAGGTATATTAATAACATTCATCACTAATCGACAATCCTTATTTTTGTACCCTTGCAATGTATTTCTCAACATCAGTAGCTTCAGTACTTTTAGGAAATTTCTCTTTAATAGTCAAATAATTCTTCTCAGCTTTATCAAGTTCTTTTAATGACTCATAAACCAAAGCTGCCTTTTTCAAATATACAGGAGATAAAATCTCATTATTGGCAGAAACAGCCTTTTCAAAATACTTTACAGCCTTTTCAGTTTCATTCAATTCAACATAACAGTCACCAATTAAACCTTGAACTGAGGTTGAGAAATAACCATCTTTCCCACTATATTTAGAAAGATAATCGATTGCAGCTTCAAACTGACCCAATTTATAATAACAGATACCAGCATAAGCAGCAGCTAATTTTCCAGACTCAGTAAAACCATATTCAGAAGAAATCTCTTTAAAACCGATTGACTCAACACCATTACCTTCCAAGGCCAATTTAAAAGAGTCAGTAGCAAAAGCTGACTGAGATTTATACATTTCGTTCTGAGCCAATACTTCACGCGGTTGTAAATAAAAATTGCGGAAGGACAATACTACTAAAACAACTAAAACGATAGTACCCACTCCGATTAAAATCTGCTTTTGGTATTTCTCGATAAAAGCTTCTGTTGCAGTCAACACACTTTCAACTTTCTCTAATTCGTCGTGTTTAATTTCCTCTTTTTTTGACATAGGATGATACGATATGTTTTATTGTTAATAATGAACTCACAGGAATTGGCGGTAATACTTCAAAATCTTGTGAATTGTAGTACTAATCCAGTGGGCAAAAGTAACAATTTTCTTTTAAATAACGAAATTTTAGACTTACTTTTTACATATACATCAAACAGACCTATTGAAAACCAGACACTCACTGAAATCATAAAATATTTAACACAAAAATATTCTCAAATTGAGTACACTTTCTACAAAAACAACATATATTTGCAACAGAAACAAAACGTATTGTCTGAGATTGGAAAACTCAACGTTTCAGTAACATGTAACGAGTAAGGTCTGATTTTTAATGGCGGGCTGCGCCTCAGGGTATCCTTTATGGACGGCAGATTACAAAAAAAACCAACCACTCAAATCCTATCATATAGGAGTTTTCTCAATTACGGCAATACGGTTTGTTTTTATTAAAAACCCTCCCAAAATCAATTGATTTTGGGAGGGTTTTTGGTTATTTTTGTAGAGACGCAATGCATTGCGTCTCTACAAAATTTCCGAAAAAATCTCCCACGCCTTTTCCACCGATTTCACATCCGAAAATACAATAGACCGCCGCATATTTTTTTCTCGCAGTTGGCATTTTCTTGGATGAGTGGTCATATAATGCAGTAATTGACCAAAAGCAGGTGAATTATAGTAGGGGGATTGTGGATTAGACACCAAGAAAGCCGTCATACTTTCATTTTTCAGCACCAATTTCTCAATTCCAAACCGCATGGCCATCCATCTCAATTTAACCACCAACATCAAGCCTTTCCCTGCTGCTGGTATTTTCCCAAAACGGTCTTCCAAACGCTTTTCAAATTCCAACAAACTAGCTTCATCCTGTATGCTATCCAATTCACGATAAAGAGTAATCCGCTCAGAGACACTTTCTATATAATCAGCAGAGAATAAAACCTCCAAGTCAGAATCAATCTGGCAATCGGTCACATAAACGGTCGACGAAGAATCTTCTTTTTTATCATCAGCATACAATTCTGCAAACTCTTCATCCTTCAGCTCATGAACCGCCTCACTGAGGATTTTTTGATAGGTCTCATAACCAAGATCCGCAATGAATCCACTCTGCTCCGCTCCCAACATATTCCCTGCACCACGGATATCCAAATCTTGCATGGCGATATTAAAACCGCTGCCCAACTCGGCAAACATTTCTAAAGCCTGTAAACGTCTGCGGGCCTCTGGGGTTAGCAGGCTCATTTCAGGTGCCAGCAGGTAGCAAAATGCCTTACGGTTACTCCGTCCAACCCTACCCCGCAATTGGTGCAAATCGCTCAATCCGAAATTCTGGGCACTGTTGATAATAATGGTATTGGCATTTGCAATATCAATACCAGATTCAATAATGGTAGTAGCCACCAGCACATCGTATTCATAATCAATAAAATCGACAATGATTTCCTCCAATTTATCGGCGGGCATCTGTCCATGACCTACTGCCACCCGACATCCAGGAAGGATGCGTTTGATCATTGCCTCAATTTTATAAATACTTTGAATACGGTTGTTCACAAAAAAGACCTGACCATTACGATTCATCTCTAACTGTATTGCTTCACGGATCACATCTTCATCAAACAGATGAATCTCTGTTTGCACAGGATAACGATTCGGTGGTGGCGTATTGATGATGGACAAATCACGGGCACCCATTAGCGAAAATTGTAAGGTACGGGGAATAGGCGTCGCCGTCATGGTCAAAGTATCCACATTCACTTTCATCTCCTTGAGTTTTTCCTTGATGGAAACCCCAAATTTTTGCTCTTCGTCAATGATCAACAGCCCTAAGTCCTTAAATTTAACACTTTTACCCACTAATTTATGGGTACCAATCACGATGTCTACTTCACCATTTTCTAAACGTTCCATCACCTCTTTGGATTGTTTGGCAGAACGGGCACGACTTAAATATTCGATATTGCAAGGAAAGCCCTCCAAGCGACTTTTAAAAGTCTTATAGTGCTGAGATGCCAAAACGGTAGTAGGCACCAATACTGCTACTTGCTTGCTATCTGTAACTGCCTTGAATGCAGCACGAATAGCCACTTCAGTTTTCCCAAAGCCTACATCTCCACACACCAATCTATCCATGGGCAAAACAGACTCCATATCTTTTTTCACATCGGCAGTAGATTTCACCTGATCAGGGGTAT
>CANFFA010000230.1 GCA_947445425.1 Paludibacteraceae bacterium | reverse complement strand
TTTCACGCTCTTTTAATGATTCTAATACAACTTTTGATTTGAATTCTTTACTGAATTTCCTCCTTAATGTTGACATGTTTTTTTTTGTTTAAAGATAATAAAAATTTATCTTAACTTAATGTCCAGATTATGGGGAGTATCATAGTTTTGAATTTCTGCCCATAAGTTAGCACTTGCCACCCTGCCCAATGGTTTTTCTTCCTCACCTTCAGTTACGGTTATTTTTGCAAAGGCAATTTGTGGTACTTTCCCAAAAGTAACACCACAATCGTCTTCGTACTCTTGCTGTAAGCCGCTTGCAAAGTCGGCATAACTTTCACGAGCAATAACAGTCAGTTTGTTAATGTTATCGTCTTTTACCCTTTCACCTTCACTGTTGACAGGTAAGCGCAAACCACGACCCAGTGTTTGCCTACGTTCGTTGGCACTACCGACTTCACGCAATACGCAAATCTGGAATACATTTGGATTATCCCACCCCTCACGCAATGCAGAGTGGGAGAAAATGAATTTCAATGGCTCGTCCATTGAAAGAAGTTGTTCTTTGTTACGCATAATTTTTGCGTAGGTATCATCGTCGGCTTGTGTGCTGCCGTTGGTGTCTTTGTAAACCCCTTTTTTGTCGGCTGAGAAATATCCATCGTGGCATTTTTCTACCGGAAAAACATCTAACTCTTTGTATTGCGGAAGCTGGATTAATTCAGCATAATGTCTTTCAAAATCATCGGCATACTTACCCTTTGCAGGTTTGCCATCGGTATCGTAGATACGGTAATTACAGACTTTATCGACAAAGAATAGACTGAGCACTTTTATCCCTCTTCCTCTTAATTGCAACTCTTTATCCAAGTGTTTTTTGATTGTGTTCTTTATTTGAACATCAATCAAGTCCTCGGTAATACCTCCACGCTCCTGACCTAAATATAAACGACCTGAAGTGAAATCAATAAACTCATTGCCCGGTTCACAACTAATATCCAATACCTCAAAGCCATTCTGATAGGCTGACCGCTCGTTGGATAGGACATATAAATCGGCATTTTGTTTTACCCAAAAATCTTTTTCTTTTACATCTCCTTTTCCCTGCACCTGAATACGGATTCTGGCTTTAATTCCACTTGTATTATCAACCTGCAATAGTTTGATAAACGCGTCGTTTTGGGCATTAGCGCCCGTAACAGAGGCGACCACGATTTGTTTTACCAATCGTTGTTCGTACGCTCTTATTGGGTCTAATTTGTAAATAAGGTTGTAGAGATTTTTATGCGTAGCAGAAAAACGGAAAATACAAATCGGATTTAGTGATTTGATTGCATCCTGTGCTTTCGGTGTGTTATCCACCTTTTGAGGTTCGTCAATTATTACAAACGGACGAACTGCATTGATAAACTCACGAGGGCTAAAGCCGTTGAGTTGGTTGCGTTCCTGATTAAAGATATTGGTGTCTTTGTTGAAGGCATCGATATTTATAATCATGATTTGCAATTGGTTGCTGGTAGCGAACTGACGAAGTCGGTTTGCTTTTTTGCTATCGTACACAAAATGCTCGAACTCTATGTTGTTGTACAAGGCTTTGAAGTGGTCGGCAGTGATTTCAATGTTTTTTAACGCACCCTCACGGATTGCGACACTTGGCACCACAATAATGAATTTTTTGAAACCGTATTTCTGGCTCAATTCGAAAATAGTACGCAGGTAAACATAGGTTTTACCGGTTCCAGTTTCCATTTCCACTGAGAAGTTTAAGCCGTTTATTTCAAATTCAGCTTCGGGGATTGGGTCAATATCGTTCCGCTCCTGAATGTCGTGCAAATTTTTCAGTATGGCTTCCGTAGACACCATCAAGTTATTTCCTATGCCTAATTCGGACTGAAAAAGGCTTCCCTGCCCTTGGGTAATGTTATCGTTTATTTCAATGGAGTAATCGCCCTTATGCAACTTTTGCCCATCAAACAAATCAACAAAGCTGCTGACTGCCTGAAGTTGGTATTCCTGTGAACTATCAAATTTTAGCTTCATTGTTTGGAAATGTATTTTTGTTGTGGGTGATTAGGGGCATTAGGATACAAACGAATGAGCTTACCTTGTTTTACCATTGTTGGTATTATCCTATTTTGTAAATGGCGAATCGATCTGTTGATTTTTATCGCAATATCTTCAATACTCAGATATTCCTCTTTGCAAATTTCGAGTATACTAAAAGCTAATTTGTTGCTTTTTGAACTATCCTCAGTTGAACTATCCTCATTTGGGGTTTCCTCATTTGAACTATCCACGTTAGAACTGTCCACATTTAAGGAACTGTCCACATAAGAGGTGTCCTCATTATTCGTAAAATCAGTATTCAAATGATAAGTTGTCCATCTACTCTTGTTTTCAGAAAGCAGATAACCATCTTTACACAGTTCTTGAAGTGTTTTAGTAATATCACTTCTATGTTTATCTAACATGTATTGAAGGCGGTTATTCGTTATTTCACCCTCAATATGACAAATCGCTAAAATAGTGAGTTCATCTTTCCCTAAAGAATCTACATTATCGCCAAAAAGCACTCGTAGTGTTTGAAGAGTTTCATCGGGCAGAATACAAAACTTTGGAAGTTCAAGAATTAATCTATCGGGTTGCGACTCAATAGTAAGATATGGAGAACCCCAGTGTGCAGATTCCCAACCCGACATGATTTTATTTACACCACTACCAGCCTTCTCTGCACTACCAATCATCAAAAACATTTTTTGAAGTGACGTATTTCGACACTCGCTAGTACCTCCTTGGTAATACTGTCTCAGTGTAACCAACAGAGTTCCAGGGTTTGAGAATTTGTAATTATCAATGCGTTGTTCGATAACAATATTGTTGGGAGCAGAATAGTCTGTATGTATCAAGGCATTCACAAAAGCTTCACGCAAAGCGGTGTGAGCAGGTGTTTCATCTTGACGAATTCCATCTTTAAGCTGGAAAGGTTTGGGTAAACTCGAAGCAAGTTTAGGCCAAACGAGACGATAGAATTGAAAAAGATTGGCTTCCCAATTCCCATCGGGGTATATTCTATCCGTCCACCTAATTTCTGGGTCGGCAGTTAATATTTCTCTATAATCGGGGAAGAAGTTGGGACAACACTCTTCATCCGTAATGCTATTTGTTTTACCAAACATCAACATGCCAGCAACAGTGGCCCCTTCTTTCTTTGTTTTTCTATCTTTACGAAAGGCGCCTAGCTGAGTAAGAAATTCAATGTCATCGTACGATAGCCAAGGATGTGCAGGGCGAGTGGACGCAAATAGTTGGCGGTATTGACGAATACTTTGAAGGTCAAAATCATCCATGGAGTAGCCTTCTAAAATACGGCTATCTGGATGCACCGTTAAATCGGCATCGGCAAGCATACGGCGCACTTCCTCTAGCGTACATTTATAATCGCCCTCATGGTTTCTTTTGTAAGTGTTCTCGAAAGGATTTCGGGTTAAAAAGACCGGACGACTCGTACGAGATGCTGAAGGGATGCGAAACGCCAATACGGTAACTCCATTCACGACAAAGTCCTTCACATCGTAATCGGAAAGTAAATTTGTAGAGACCGTGTTTTTGTTATTCACATTCGTCCAAAATTCTTTCTTGTAAGCATCAATTTTGTCGGGAGAAAGTCCCTCAACAGTAAAGTTGCCTCTATGCTCTTTGATGCCTAGAATAATAACACCTCCTTTGGAATTTGCAAAAGCCGAATAGGTTTTCCACATCTCTTTAGGGAAACCACCTTCGGCAGATTTGTATTCGATTTCGTCCGATTCGGAATCTGGAAAAGCATTGCCCAAGGCAGAGAAGACAGGAATCTCGAAAGAATCAAAAAGTGAAAGTTGCTTGTTCTCCATAGCCCTATACCGTTCTAAAGTTTACAACTCCCTTGCTTTTCATTATTTGCACAGCATTGGTTTTAAGTGCATCGGCATTAACTCCTGTAAAGGCTTCATCTAAGCAAATAACACGTGTAGGCTGCATTTCTGCCATAGCTTTTAAACAATCGTGCGATAATTCTTTTTCAAGACAAATAAGTAATTGACCACCTGCAATGCTGAAAACAGTTTTATCAGAAAGGATAAGTTTTTCAATTGGCGTGCTAAGTTCAAAACCTGACTTTAGCAATAACTCATAAAGGATAGACTCTTGTGCTGCTTCGGGTGAGATATGGTCGATATGCTCAAATAATCGTTGCTGAATGGCTTCCGGTTCTTTTTCCAAGGTTGCATCCCATATTTTGAAGTTGGAATGGTCGAGTTTGAATACTTTGAAACCCAAATCATTCCTTTCTTTGCTTTCTTCATTTGTGAATAATGATTCTTTTATTTTGTCAGCCTTTTTACTTTGCTCTTTTTTTATTTTGGTTGATATTCTTCTAATTCTTTCTTTACTTATCTCTGAAATTGTTTTGAAACCCTCATTATACGCTTCACTATCTTTTTCTGTTGTTTGTGGTAGTTGAATACAAATGAACTTCACATTTGTTTTTTCGGTTTGATTATACTCAAAAACTGCTTGACCAAATGAACCTGAGCCTGCAAAAAAATCTAACACAATATCATCTTCCTCACATGATATAGCAATGATTCTTTTTAAGAGTTCGATAGGTTTTGGGAAATCAAATATTTTTTTGCCTTCAAAGATTGTCCGTAAATCACGAGCAGCTTTCTTATTCCCTTCCATATCATCCCAAAGAGGAGAAGGACGTTTTGTTCTACCCTCCAAGTAATACTTTACATATGGCCACCAAACTTCAGCATTTTCTTTTTTTGTTTTCTTCCAAAGAATAAAATTTTCTCTTAATAGTTTATCAAAAGTTTTACTTTCAACTCTCCATCGACCATCATATCCACCAGGACCAATAGGATAAATATCATTAT